>DATFNI010000493.1:0-12840 GCA_035266485.1 Balneolales bacterium | reverse complement strand
ACCGGGATGCCGGCGAGCTGGAAAAAGAACACTTGTACGACCCGATTGAACGATTGGCTCAAAGGCTGATCAGCTCGGGTATTGCTAAAGAAGAGGAGCTGAATGATATCCGGAAGGAAATAAAAGATCAGGTAGACGAGGATACCAGGTGGGTGCTGGAACAGGATCAACCCAAGCCCGAAGACGCGCTCACATATGTCTTCTCTGACAAGGACCCGGATCTTGAGTATGAAAAAAGTAAACCAGCCGGTAATCCCATTGTGATGGTTGATGCCATTAATCACGCTCTCCACGAAGAGATGGAACGCGATGAGAAGGTAATCGTCTTTGGCGAGGATGTCGCGGAAATGAAGGGCGGCGTGTTCACGGCAACGAAAGGATTGACTGAGAAGTTTGGCCGGCAGCGCTGTTACAACTCTCCATTGGCAGAAGCTTCCATCCTGGGTACGGCTTGCGGACTGGCGATCCAGGGATTCCGGCCGGTCGTGGAAATCCAGTTTGGAGATTACATCTGGCCGGGCATGCAACAGCTCCGCAACCAGATCTCGACCCTGCGCTACCGTTCGCATAATCAATATGAGTGCCCGATGGTCATCCGCGTTCCGATCGGTGGCTATATCCACGGCGGTTTGTGCCACAGTCAGAATATCGAGTCGATATTTGCGCACATGCCCGGCTACAAGATCGCGATGCCCAGCAACGCCGCCGATGCAAAAGGACTCCTGAAGACGGCTATAATGCTGGATGATCCCGTCATGTTCCTGGAACATAAGGGACTTTATCGCCAGGGCTTCTCCCGGGCTCCGGAACCAGATGCCGACTATTATCTCCCATTCGGCAAGGCGAATGTCGTTCGGGAAGGCAGTGATCTGACTATTGTCGCCTATGGAGCTATGGTCCAGAAGGCGGTTAATGCTGCCAAGAAATACGCCTCAAAGGAAAACGTGGATATCGAGGTCATCGATTTACGAACCATCGTTCCGCTCGATTCGGAAACAATCATTAATTCGGTCAAAAAGACGAACCGGGTAATTGTCCTTTACGAGGATCTTGAATTCATCGGTTTCGGCGCGGAGATCGCTTCACAAATAGCGGACAAAGCGTTCGAATATCTTGATGCACCGGTAATGCGTGTGGCCGCCAAGTATACACCGATCCCGTTCGCCGCTCAGATGGAGAACTTCATCTTGCCATCCGATGAGGACGTAGAAAAAGCTGTTGACCGGCTTATCCACTATTGATTCCGGCGGGATGAAAAGGGCGGGAAAGTGATGCGATCGTTTGTCTTACGCCTGCCGGCTCTCTTCGCCCTGATGTTGTGTTCGATCACAATAAGTCATGCCCAGTCCGGGCGGATGTCGTACAGGCACGGCATCCATGATTTTGGGATATTCCACGAGGGAAAGAATGCGCGCTGGGATTTCACCTTCACCAATACAGGTAGCGATAGCCTGACCATTACTTCAGTGCATGCGCAGTGCGGTTGCACCACGCCTTCCTTTAACCACAAGCCGGTCGCTCCCGGTCAGCAGGGGGAAGTGACGATCATCTATCACAGTGAATTTCGTCCCGGACCGTTTGAGAAGGAAGTGGTGATAACCACGAACGGTGAACCGGCCACCGTAAAAGTGAGGATCAAGGGAAACGTTCTGCCAAAGCCATTGAAGGGAAACGACGTAAAGCTCATCGGCGGGATACGCTTTTCAGACGGTACGATCAACATGGATACGGTTTCGCGTGGTGGACCCGCGAAATACATCCTGCATTTTCAGAATGCCTCGCCGCATCCGATCCGGATCCTCGAGCTTAAACATCCGCAGGATGTGGAGGCCTACTATCCGCCGTTTACCGTCCTTACGGGTGAGACGATGAGGGTGACGGTAACGTTTCATCCCGGCGAGGAAAGACCCAACGGTTTTATACGGGATTCGCTTCTGTTTAAAACGACGGATTCGGTAAAGCCGGATAAGGTGATTTATCTTACCGCTTTTATCACACCGAAAAGGAGGGCAAAACAAAATCCTGGACCCGAGCTGGCTTTCAAAAAGGATTTCATCAACCTGGGAACCGTGTTGCAACATGATACCGCGAGGGTCGCCTTCCATTTTACCAATAACGGATCGGATACGCTGCACATAACAAGCGTGCAAACCTCGTGCGGGTGCACCATCGCCAAGCTGCAGAAAAAAAGCTATACGCCGGGTGAATCGGGTGTCATTGACGTTTCTTTTGATGCGGGTGATAAATTCGGCCAAATCCAGAAGGAAATTATGGTGGCGAGCAATGATCCGACATCCCCGAAAATCCAGTTGATCGTGCGTTCGAAGGTGGTGCTGCATCCCGGGAAAAACGGAAGCATGGCGGCGATGTCTTCTGCAAACGAGTCTATTTTCAGCGGAACGTGCAGGAGCTGCCACGTTGATAAGGGATTGGGCAAGAAAGGTGAAGCATTATTTGCCGCCGATTGTCAGCTTTGCCATGAACGCGCAGGAAGGCCGGATTCCCTGTTTCACCCCGGACCAACACTGGATAACGCTTTTTTGTCAACGTTCGACCGCAAGGTTTTGTTCAACAGGATAGCTGAAGGGACCCCGGATCCCCGTAAGCGCCATATGATGCCGGGCTTTATGAAAAAATTTGGTGGCCCACTTACTGCCGGACAGGTCGCATCACTGGTAAAATATTTACAATCAGTTCAAATTTCGAATAATTAAACGGAGTGAAATCATTATGACAGACTATCGTATTGAAAAAGATTCGATGGGGGAAATTAAAGTCCCCGCCAAAGCGTATTACGGAGCCCAGACACAGCGTGCTGTTAATAATTTCCCAATCAGTGGATTTGGCTTTAGCCGGCCGTTGATACAGGCCCTTGGATACATCAAGAAAGCGGCTGCCATCGTAAACCGGGACCTTGGCCTGGTCGAAGACACGGCCGCCAAATATATCATTAAAGTTGCCGATGAAATCATAGAGGGAAAGCTCGACGAACATTTTCCGATCGATATTTACCAGACCGGATCGGGGACTTCATCAAACATGAATACGAATGAGGTGATTGCCAACCGTGCGAATGAAATGGCCAAAGCCGACGGCATCACCTCGCTGAAAGTGCATCCCAACGATCACGTCAACTTCGGACAAAGCTCCAATGATGTGATACCGACGGCTATCCGCATTGCCGCGGCTCTTCAGGCGACAAACGAATTGATTCCTTCCCTGAAGTATCTGAGCGACAAGCTGCTTGCAAAAGGCGAGGAATATAAGGATGTCGCCAAAACGGGACGCACCCACCTGATGGACGCCATGCCGGTGACCTTCTACCAGGAACTGAGCGGCTACGCCCGCCAGATGGAACTGGGAGTGAGCCGTGTTGAATCGGCATTGAATCGTGTATCCGAGTTGCCCCAGGGGGGAACGGCTGTCGGGACCGGCATCAACACGCATGAAAAGTTTGCGAAAAATTTTGCTGCAAAAGTAAGCGAGCTCACCGGATGGCAGTTTGATGAAGCCACGAACCACTTTGAAGCCCAGGCAAGCGTGGATGCCCTCGTAGAGTTAAGCGGCCAGCTGAAGACAATTGCCGTGAGCATGATGAAGATAGCCAACGACTTCCGCTGGATGAACTCCGGACCCAACAGCGGTCTTGGTGAAATTCAGCTTGAAGCCATGCAGCCGGGCTCGTCCATCATGCCGGGTAAGGTAAATCCGGTGATCGAAGAATCGGTGACGATGGTTGCTGCCCAGGTGATCGGCAACGATGCGGCCGTAACCATAGGCGGACAGGCCGGCAATTTCGAGCTCAATGTGATGCTGCCGATGGTTTCTCACAACCTGCTGCAATCGATTCAGCTCCTGGCCAACGTGGCCCGCAATTTTGCGGATAAGTCGGTAGCCACCCTGAAGGCGAACAAAAAAGTTGTAAGTGAACGCCTGAGCAAGAACCCGATCCTTGTTACTGCGCTAAACCCGATTATTGGATACGATCTCGGTGCGAAAATCGCTAAAAAAGCATTTGCCGAAGGTCGCCCGCTCAAAGAAGTGGCCCTGGAAATGACGGATCTTTCCGAAGAAGAGCTGGACAAGGCCCTGGATCCGATCAAGATGACCAGGGGCGGATTTACGGATTAACCTCCCCCCAACCTCCCGAATATCTCCACATGCGTGGAGAGGGGCTTTTTTATATCATCAAGCTGGTCCAGGCGTCCTCGCCTGGACCATTGCAGGGGAAATCAGCCTTTGGGAGACGTGGCCTCCTGCGGTGGTATTTCCCTCGTTACGAAGCTCTGCTTCGTAACGCCAACTCTGGGAGCTCTGCTCCCATTTCACATGAGTTTATGTTGGTTAATATGGTTCAGTTTGGATAAACTATTAAAGCATATCTAAGATACCATCTGGAGGGAGATTACTTATGAACAAGAGGAGGAGGGTGGCGCAGTTGAAGCGTCTTAAAATGATGGTCATCCGTCTGTTGCCGGTTTTGCTGTTTGGCAGCCTGTGGCTGGCCGGTTGTGGTGGACTAGCTCCCGGAAGTACCGACCCCGGGGACAAGGCAATGCCTTATCAAACCCGTATTCTGGAGGTGAAAATACAACCGGATACCGTAGCCGTTGGTGATACTGCGAGGATTACGTGTATTATCCAGGACAGCACAGATAAGCGGTTTTTATTTCTATGGCACTTTTCGCGGGGCAAGATATTGCATGCAATGTATAACTCAACACTTCAGGGCTATACAAGTGATACCAGCAATTACGTGTTTTGGGTAGCTCCGGATTTAAACGGATCATTTAGCAATGATGTGACAGTGGATAACGGTTCGGACTCCACACCGGTGATGCAAGGATTTGGCCTTTACGTTAAGAAATAAAATGTTTTACAGTAAGAAGACCTGTTGGGAAAGGGGCTCATAGATTTTCCATAGATCGTGTTTATGGCAACACCAGGACAATGCGAATTAGATCTGAGACCTTTTACTTCCATTAGAACAGACATATTTCGTACTCGGCGGCGCAAATAACGACCCTCTGCATAAGGGGCTAAGATACGAGCAACGCTTGTTAATTTAGTTAAAAGCTTGAGCAGAAGCGAGATGCGGATTCATCCCCGAAGGCATTCGGGGTTAGTCCCCTTAATGTGTTAGGCAACGCGATTACTCTAAAATATCTAAGACATTCAGAAATTCTGTTGGGCTGTAAACGGGTAGATCACTTTTGGTAAAGTCTTTTTGATTTCTGGTGATAATGACTTCCAAATTAGCATGAACTGCTGATTGATAAAGGACACCATCTTCATAATCCTTAAAATTACTATCCAAGGCATCTTCCAGTACCACACGATTAATGCTGGAAACATGAAGGATTTTAAGCAGTTTCCTAATATTTTTTTCTGCTTGTTTGCTGGAGAGTTCTTTTGCCAGCAGATAAAAAATGGTGGTCACGGTTGTTGCACCAATCCATCCCTCTATTTTACTTTGTTCGGCCAACCCAACCACTTGTGCTGAGGGACCAAAGAAAGGCTCCCGTTCCAAGAAAACATCTAATAGTACATTTGTATCGAAAAGTACTTTCATTTCAGATACTTATCTTCCAAATGTTTTTTGTAGTCTTCTTCCTGGATATCAGTGTTCTTTAAAATACCCGCCAGGGAAGCTGTAATAGGAGGTAGTTCTCGCTCAGATGAAACGTGTTCGGTTTCAATAAGGGCAAAATAATCAGCCACCATTTGAGATATGGATGTTCCTTTTTGTTTGGCTCGTTTTTTGGCCCGCTTAATCAGCGAATCGTCTAATCGAAGGGTTAATTTATTCTTCATAACAAGACGTATTGTTTTTATTTTAGTATACGTCATAATAACGCGTCAAAGCAAGGAAAATTTCGTTTGCCTAACATGGGGTTGGAGATGCGTTTCAACGAGGATTCGTTAAATCCTGCAAATACGGCAAAAAGCATATATATTAACGTGAGCTCGAGATAAGAGGGCGGTGTCTATTCAATCCCGAAAAGCGTTCGGGAGTTGATCTGGCGTTATAAATAAATCTCCCCCCCCGGATTGTATCCGGGGCTATTCAGATTAAATCCGCCACGGTGGGCGGTGACCAAAACAGAGTATGCACAAACCCCGAACGGGGTTCAATATCTTTCCAAAAGCTGCGGCAAGGATTATCCGCCGTTGCGGATATTCAGAGGATCGAATGACATCAAGATGGTTATTATTACCCCTATCCGGGCCTCAGGCTATCATTTCATATTTTGTAATCGCAGTTGTTCCTGCCACATAGTGATTGGAAGATTCCTGTTATTATTATATTGTGGCATCATTGAAAACGAAGTGAAACACGGAAGAAAAATGAATTTAGAATTTGTTTAAGATATAATACCTTTCGTAATCGTAACCATTTGGAAACTTATTGATAAATATATGTAAAAATGATCCGATGATTGGTCTTATGCCATTGATTTGCAACCTGTAAATTTCTTGTATGTTATAGCAGGAAAAATCAGGATTTTTTATTAGTATAAACCGCTGACAGATTCACAATTTGAATCGATGTAATAAAAATAAGACAGAGCTTATATGCCATCATTAGCTGGAGATCTTAAGAACATACGAAGAGATCATAAACTCAGTATCCAGGATATGTACGAGCTTACGCGTATCCCGCTGGATATCATAAAAGCTATAGAGGATGGGACATTATTTGAGGACGAAAGTCGCAATTCAACCTATATCCGTAGTTTTGTAAGAACCTATTCCAGGGCACTGAAAATCTCTGAAGAAGATATTGTTGCCGGCCTCGATGATCAGATTATTGGAGTATACAATGGATTCCTGTCCGATAAATATGGGTCGGGTTCTTCAAAAACGGAAAAGGGTAAAGAAGACGATACCGGGTCGACTCAGAAGAGCAAATATGGAAGTCGTTTCAAATTAGATCTTCCCGAGGATGAGGCCGAAAAACCGGAACCTGAAAGTCCCGAAGAAAAACCGGAAGAGGAAGAATCCGAAGAATTGCCGGAAGAAGAGGAAGAAGATCTTTTCCCTGAAGAATCCGAAAGTGTTCCTGAAGAGCCGGAACAGGGAACAAATAATCAGTCTACGATCGAACGAGAGGAATACTCATTACCTGATCCCGGGAAACCATACAATCGTAAAGTTCCGGAACCGCCAAGCGTTAAAAGCGTGGACTGGGCATCGGTCGGGAAGAGGACCTATTCACTTAGCCGCCGGCCTGGTATCCTGCTGCTGATCCTTCTGGTCATCGTTGTATTTGCCGGGGTAACCTTCATCGTGGTCAGAAAAATGAGCAACACTTCCGGGCAGAAATCCAACGCAGGCATTGCCCAGGTTGATTCATTGAAGACGCCCCCTCTCATGAACAGGGATGATTCCGTTAAGGCCGGGCTGTTACCGCCAACCGTGAGTACCCTGCCGGATACCCTGAAGCTTACGGTCTATGCCGCCTTCGGTCCGCTGGGTCCCGTACGTGTCCAGACCGACCTCGCCCGGAAGATGAATCCTTATTGGATCGACGAGGGGGAAGGCATGCGTTTTAATTTCAAGGATAGTATCGAAGTGAGGGGCGTTTATAAAAATATGATTCTGCTTTACAAAGGCCATCCGCTGAGTGATTTCAGGCAACACATACAGAAGAGCACCGGCGTCCTTCAGCTTGCACGCTCGTATTTCAAGGAGCATCCAGAATGGCAAACCGTCACGCACGACTCTCTTCCCGGCGGTGTTCCACAGCCGAGCGTAGTTCGCAACCAACCTCTTTATTAGAATTTCCGTAATCTGACTTGCCGATTACCGATGAAAAAGGACGATGCAGAAAAACGCGTTCAGGAGCTTCGTAAGCTTCTGAACAGGGCAAATGAGGCCTATTACCAGGATGCAGAACCTATCATGTCGGACCGCGAGTACGACAAGGATATGGATGAGCTGATCGAACTCGAAGAAAAGTTCGGTCTGAAGGCACCTGATTCCCCGTCGGCAAGAGTGGGCGGAGCGATCACCAAAGAGTTCCCGACCGTGCAACATCCGGTGCGGCTGATGAGCCTTTCCAACACGTACAGCCGGGAGGAACTGGATGATTTTGACCGGCGCGTGCAAAATATCCTCGGGCATGATCATTATGAATATGTCTCCGAACTCAAGTTCGACGGCATGGCGCTGCGGCTTCGCTATGAAGACGGGGTGTTGGTTCTGGGAGCAACACGCGGGGATGGGCGGCAGGGCGATGACATCACAACCAATGTCAAAACGATCCGCGATATTCCCCTGAAGCTGAAAGGCGATGTGGCGGATGTGGTGGAAGTGCGCGGCGAGGCCTACATGGAGCGGCAGGCTTTTGCCGATCTGAACAGGCAGCGCGAGGACCAGGGAGAACAGGTTTATGCCAATCCGCGAAATTTCACGGCCGGAACGCTCAAGCTGCAAGACTCCGGAGTTGTTGCCAAACGTCCGGTTCGTTTTTTTGCCTACGATCTTTTGATCGATGGCCAAAACGGAGAAACCCAGTATGAGAAACTGGGCAAGCTGTCCGATATGGGTTTCCGGGTTTGCTCGCACTATGAGAAATGTGCCGAAATCAATGAAGTGCATAAATTTATCGAACAGGTAGGCGGGCTTAGGAAAGATCTGCCGTACGACACCGATGGAGTCGTCATCAAAGTAAACCAGGATGAATACCGGGATATCCTGGGCAGCACGTCCAAGGCGCCGCGCTGGTCTATTGCCTATAAGTTCGAGGCTGAGCAGGCGGAGACCACGATCAATGATATCACACTCCAGGTGGGACGACTTGGAACCATCACTCCCGTGGCGGAACTGGAACCTGTGTTTCTGGCGGGCACAACGGTAAAACGAGCGTCACTGCATAACGAAGACGAGATCCACCGCAAGGATATTCGTGTCGGTGACAAGGTACTGATTGAAAAAGCGGGTGAGATTATCCCGCAGGTTGTGAGCGTGGTCAATCCCGATAGAAAAGACCGTTCTGAGCCGTTTGAAATGCCGGATACTTGTCCGGCGTGCGATGAGAAACTGGTGCGTCTGGAGGATGAAGTTGCCTGGCGATGTGTCAACCCGTCGTGTCCGCCCCAGGTACGGATCCGGATCGAGCATTTTGCATCGCGCGATGCCATGGATATCGACGGCCTGGGATCGGCAATCGTCGATCAGCTGGTCAGCAACGAGTTGGTTTCCAACTATGCCGATTTGTACGAGCTGAAAACAGAGGATCTGACCCCACTGGAACGGATGGGAGAGAAAAGCGCCGCAAACCTGGTGAACGCGATTACAAAAAGCAAGGAACAGCCCTTTGACCGAGTGTTGTATGCTCTTGGAATCCGGTTTGTCGGGAGCACGGTAGCCAGGGATTTGGCTCGTGCTTTTGGATCGATGATGGCGATTCTTGCCGCCGGTGAGGAGGAGCTCACGGGCATTGATTCCATCGGGCCGCGAATTGCCAACTCCGTTGTTAATCACTTCGGGGAAAAGAAAAACCGGGAACTGGTCGATCGTCTGCATTCATATGGGCTGAATATGGAGCTGAAGGAAGATATACGGAAAGGCGATGCTCTTGCGGGCCTGAAACTTGTCTTGACTGGGAGTCTGCCCAATCTGACTAGAAAAGATGCAACCGACCTGATCGAAAAGTATGGAGGAAAAACAACGGGGTCGGTGAGCAAAAATACCGATTATGTCCTGGCCGGCTCTGAGGCGGGAAGCAAGCTTGATAAGGCCAACAAGCTGGGTGTAAAAGTGATCAATGAAGAGGATTTCCTGAAGATGATTGGCGAGCAGCAATAAAAAAAGATGCTACCAGGTATCATAGCAACTTAATTTGTGTATTTTACCATCCTGTAAGGAATAATGGGAGCGACGAACGTATTCCTCATTTTTGTCATTACCTGATTTGCTTGATATAGCGAGATGATTGTACTATTAACGGGCAGCCCGTTTGGTTGGTCAAAGCAACTACCTGTTTTGTTTTCCTACAATTCTTTAATTCCTATTTTGGCTCTGGCTCGTCCGGATAAGTTTTTTGTAAATACGACAGACTTTTAATTCTGATATCTATGAAATACGAAATTGAACATGACGAGGGTGTAACCATTCTTTCGATCAAGAATGAAAAGCTGGATTCTGGCATTGCTCCCAAATTCAAGAGTCGGATCATTATTTTAGCAAATGCAGAAGAAAAGGATAACCTCATCATCGATATGAGTAGTGTCGAATATGCCGATTCAAGCGGTATCAGTGGGTTGCTGATGGCTCATCGGCTTTATCGGGATTCACAGCGTCGTATGGTCATTTGCGGGGTTTCAAAACGCGTGATGGATCTCATTAAAATCACCCGCCTGGATGAGGTGTTGTCTTTTGCTTCCGATCGTGAAACCGCCCTGCATCAGTTGATGCCATCCTGATCCTGCAGCAAATTAATGGGACTTCATTTTTTTGACATCGTTGCGATCATCGGGTACCTGGTACTGTGTGTGGTCATCGGGATTCGAGTAGGAGGGAGTCCGTCGGATCCTTCCAAGTATTTCACTACGGAGGGCTCAGTACCCTGGTGGGCCGTGTCGTTCTCCATCGTGGCTACTGAAACAAGCATTTTAACGGTCATTTCCACGCCGACGCTCGCCTATTTTGGAAGTTTTACCTTTGTCCAGATAGTATTCGGATACATCATTGGACGATTTGTGGTGGCCTACCTGATTTTACCATCCTACTTCAAGGGGAATCAGAAAACAGCATATACTTTTTTCAACGAGCGATTCGGCCACTCTTTTGAGCGTCTGATCTCTATTGTATTTCTTATTACGCGTCTGCTTGCCGATGGCGTGCGGTTATTCGCCGCTGCCATTCCCATAAAACTGATCACCGGATTAAGTTATCCTGAATCGATTGCCATTATCGCTGTCTTGACACTCGCATATACCTTCTATGGCGGGCTGAAATCGGTCATTTGGATTGATGTGTTGCAGCTCTGCGTATATCTGGCCGGGGGAATCTACATTGTGATTCACCTGGCGCCGGAGTTGAATGGACCATTATTGCATCATTATATCAGCCAGGGGAAACTTACCATGGTGCAGTGGCCACACAGTTTCTCGGGTGTATTTACCGTTCCGTATAATTTTATTGGGGCCTTGATCGGCGGCATGTTCCTCACAATGGCCTCCCATGGAACGGATCACTTGATGGTGCAGCGGCTGCTTGCCTGCAATGGACTGAAACAGGCACGCAAGGCACTGATCAGCAGCGGATTTGTAGTTCTTTTCCAGTTTTTGCTGTTCCTCGGGATCGGTTTCCTTCTGTTTGTGCACTATCATGGCCAAACATTGCAACAATTAGGGTTGCACAAGCCGGATGAAATCTTCCCGGATTATGTGCTGACGTCCCTGCCGGTGGGACTGACCGGTTTTATCATAGCCGGTCTTTTTGCAGCAGCCATGAGTACGCTCAGTAGTTCGCTTTCGGCGTTGTCTTCTTCCACATTGTTTGATATCCTCCCTAAACTGGCAAGACGATCCGACTCAATGAAAATATCAAGATACTTTATGCTGCTATGGACCGTTGTATTCATCGGCTTTGCCGTGTCATTCACCAGCACAGATAATCCTGTGATTGTATTAGGCCTGGGTATCGCCGGATTTACATATGGCGGACTACTCGGGGCCTTTTTAATAGGCAGATATACAAATTATTCGCGAACAGATGCTGTGATTGGGTTATTGGTCTCAGTTGCGACTATGACAATTATCATATTATTTGGGAAAATGGCATGGCCTTGGTATACTTTTATGGGAGTAATGATGTATGCTCTTGCGGCGACGATATCAAACCGGGCCCGTCGTTCGATAAAAATCAGCAAAACCGTTTGAGCCGCAATAACGAAATCTATCAATATGGATCTCCTTGAAAAACTCGGGTTGGCACGGAAGACCAAAGGGCTGGCACCCATTGTCAGCGATAACAAGGGGAAAGACCACGAACCGTTCTCGCTGAATGACAGTATCTATATTAAGGCGCTGATTTTTATTGTTTTCCTGGCTTTTGTGATCCTCATATTTCCACGGTTTAATTATAAACAGGCCTCCTATCAAATCGGGGAGCCATGGCGCCACGAGGATTTAACAGCACCCTTCACATTCAGTCTGATCAAAAATAAAACAGAACTGGAGAAGGAAAAGAAACAGATTGTTAAGGAAACGTCCCCGATTTTCTATGAGGACAATCATACCCCGCTGTTGGTTCAGAATCACATTGACTCCCTTTTCGGGGCCATCGTGCCGGTGTTGAAGGAGTATGCACAATGGCAGCATGATAAAAGCGCAGGCAACTCTTCCGTCCAACAGGATAGTGTACAGTACCAGGCTCTGAGGAGTAGTACCAATATTGGTCTGGATGACAATGGCTGGAATCCTTTGTTGCAGAGTTTCAGCCATTATTATCCCAAAAACTCTCTGGCGACGGCCGAAAAAGACTATGTAGGCTCAACGATCCTGGCTAAGCTGAATACGCTGATCAATCAGGTTATGAGGGATGGTGTTGTCAATCGGGATAAATCGAACATTGAGGATAATGAATTGATTGTTCGAAACCAGAAAAACAGTACCGAAAGAAGCTATTTCCTGGCGAATGTGCGTGATATCAGCGGGGCTAAGGAGTATGCCCGATACTGGCTGTCCAGGGAGTTGCCGGCTAATGCCGCAAATACGGCATCCCAGCTCTTTGGTGTTGTCATACAGCCAAACCTGGTTTACAACAAGGAGGAAACGGATCAACACGTTAATAGTGCCTTAGCCTCCATCTCACCCACAGAAGGGGCTG
>DATFNI010000492.1:0-16493 GCA_035266485.1 Balneolales bacterium | reverse complement strand
GTTTCGACGATCGGTTTTATCGGGCCTATGAGGAATCATATCCGCTAAATAACGGTTTCCCAATACGTAAGGATGTTTACAATCTTTACCCTTTACTTGTTCATACAAACCTTTTTGGCGGCTCTTACGCCTATCAGGTAAAGAGTTATTTGGCACGTTTTATTTAGTAGCATATGTCCATCAAATTCAGTGGCCGTATTGTTAGTCTTGTCCCCAGTCTGACTGAACTCCTTATTGATCTGGGGCTCGGAGAACAAATTGTCGGACGTACACGATTTTGCATTTTACCGGAGGATAAAGTCGGGGATATTCCAATAATTGGCGGAACTAAAAATCCGAATCTGGATAAGATAAAAGCACTTAAACCCGATATGATCGTTGCAAACTATGAGGAAAACAGGAAAGAAGATATTGCACAATTGCAATCCGGGTTCCGTGTTTTTCTGACCGATATCCGCAGCATTTCCGACGCATTTCAGTCGATACGCGACATTGGCAATCTCTTTGGCGTCTCCACGCAAACGCAGGATCTCATCAGGCAAATTGAGCAGCTTTTTGAGGAACGGCCCACCTTGAAGCCGATACCAACCCTCTATTTAATATGGCGGGATCCATGGATGGGCGTTGGTCGGGATACCTATGTAAATGATGTGATGCAACACTGGGAACTTTCCAACGTTCTTCACAGTGATGATCGGTACCCGGTAATTGATCCGGAAAACAGAACGTTTGATCGGCCGGAGTTAATTTTACTGAGTTCGGAGCCCTTCCCATTTAAGACAAAGCACAGCGTAGAATTGCGTTCAAACTTCGCTGATGCCCACATCGAATTTGTCGATGGCAAATGGTTCAGTTGGTATGGATCACGCATGCTGCCCTCGTTCAGGGCACTTAACGATTGGCGTAAACAGGTATAACCTTTTTGTCGCATATTCGTTATCATGCATGTCATTCTTTTCGATCGCATCATCTCGTACAACCATATTTAAGAGATTTCTAAATTTAACACAACGGTACCACGATCTCCCGACACATGAAGAAAAGTTTCTACCTCCTGATTCTCTCTTTTGCACTTACGTACTGTTCGTCGGCACAGCATCTAACCCAGACCACGCCTTCTGATTCGACGGCACAGCAACAGGATGTAACGACCCGGGCCGACAGCCTCCAGGCCCGGTCTGAGTATATCCGCGGGATTACAGAATTTGAGCTCAAAAGCTACAAGGCGGCAATGAATCATCTCACAAAGGCTTATGTCGTCCTCCCAAATGATCCTGCCATAAACTATGCTCTTGCGGATACTTATCTAAAACTGGATGACATGGCCAATGCGGAGTATTATGCAAAACAATCCGTAAAACTGGATCCCGACAATAAATGGTACCGGTTAAAACTCGCCCAGATCAACCAGGCGAATGGTGATCTTAAAAATGCCGAAGTTCAGTTGCAAAAGATCCTTGAGCTCCATCCGGATGATGTGGATCTCCTGCATAAAGTCGCCGATTTGCAAAAGCAGGAAGAGCATTATGACGAAGCTAATCGTACACTCGACCGCATCCTGGCTTTAACCGGCCAAGATCCACAAATCTATTACCAGAAGTTCCTCAATTTTAATAAATCAGGCCAAACGGATTCTGCGCTATCCGTTCTGCAGCATCTTTATAAGCTGGATCCGACCAATATGGCTGCTGTCCAGACCCTGGGGGAATATTATGAAAACATGGGACACCAGAGAAAAGCTGAAGAATTATATCTGGATGCACTCAAAAAATCACCCGACGAACCTGACGTTGTATTGCACCTGGCCCAGCTTTATCTGAATGAAGCCCGCTGGGATAGTGCCGGTACACTGCTCCAGTCGGTAATTAGAAATCAAAAAGTGGAGTCCTCTGAAAAAGTTGATGTGATTAACCAGATAATCAGCCAGACTCAAAAAAAGGGTCATCCTGCCGTGCTCGACAGTCTTAGTGGTAAATTGATCCAGACATTTTTGAATGCCAACCCCGATGACGCCACTGCCCATGCCATGTCGGCCCATTACCAACTTGAACGGGGACATCTTGACAAAGCTATCACCGAGCTTCAGACTAGTGCTGAACTTGATTCTACAAACGAGATGGTTTGGCAGCAACTCATTCAGCTTCAGTTTTCCAGGCGGAATTATCCACAAGTGATTGCAGCAGGCAAAAAAGCGGTCAAATCGACGCCCGACAATGCCTTTATACAATTTGCCGTCGGTTCTGCCTACATGGCACAGGGAAAATCACATGAGGCGGTTTCCTGGTTAAAGAAAGCCAGCACGCTCCCTTCCCGCCGCAGTTTTAAATCGATCATTTACGGCTCGCTCGGAGATGCTTATTCCGCCGTTGGAGACACAGCCAACGCCGACAGCAGCTACTCCCATGCCGTTCATGCCGATCAAACAAACGATAATGCACTGAATAATTATGCCTACTTCCTGGCCAGACATGGAAAAAGACTTGATGATGCACGACTAATGGTCCTGAAAGCATTGAGTATCTCACCCAACAGTCCGGCGTACCTGGATACCGCAGGCTGGGTTTATTTCAAATTGGGTCAATATGACAAAGCCCGGGATTACATCCTGAAATCTGTCAAGACCGGTACGCCCGACGCTGAAGTCATGGAGCATCTTGGTGATGTCTATCAAAAACTCAATGATATGAGTAACGCCAGGTATTGGTGGAAAAAGGCTCTGGAGAAGGACTCGACGCGTACGTATCTCAAAAAAAGAATATCTAAATAGTATTATTCCGAATGAAGGGACGCACGGTCCAGTATCTGTTCATTATTATTTCCGGTATCCTTCTTTTACAGGCATGCAGCGGGTCCCGTCCCGTGGTGGATTCCATAACCGGGGAAACATTTCATAAGAGCAGATTACCAATCGACAGCCTTCAAAAGCACCTCACTGATTATCATACATCACTGATCTCGGCCAGCGGCAGAGGGAAAGTAATTATCGATCAGCCCGGGAGTCATGAGCGGGGTACGCTTATATTTGATGCCAATCGCAAAAAAGCGTTGATCCGATATAAAAATGGTCTGGGCATTGAAGGAGGAAGGATGCTGATTGACAACGATTCCGTCCTGATCTATAACAGGATAGATAAAACAGCGCGGAAAATGTCATTGCAAGATTATAGTTACTTGTACCTGAATGGCATCATGCCAATGAATCCTCTGACACTACTTGCCCCTGATTTAAGCAAAAAAGCAATTCGGGGGTTGTATGAAAACAAACATTACTATTACATTCTCTTCAAAGATGGCACCCGTGCCTATCTGGATCACCAGGATTGGACCATCCGTAAGATCGTTTACCCATTCGATCGGTCTGATGCCATCACCAATTTCATGTATAATGCGTACGCAAACATCAATGGATTTCGTCTTCCCCGTAAAATCCAAATGACCAGTCATAATGCTCAGTCAAGCCTGTTTCTGATGATAGAATCCCTTAAAATCAATCCCAAACAACTCGATTTCGACCTTGGTCTTCCGAAGGATATAACGATCCAACATCTATGAGACGGTTGCGCAAGATTTCTCTTCTGATTCCTGTAATATTGATCCTGTTATGCGGGATTCCCCGGGTCTACGGACAGGACTATCAAAAACAACGCCAGGATCTGGTAAAGGAACAGAGAGCAACACAACTGGAGATCATCCAGCTTAAAGACCAGATTGAATCGTACAGGAAACAGATATCAGAGAATGAGACCAAATTTCAGAAACTGAACAGCGACTATCAGAGCCTGAGCAAGGAAATTGTGCTTCGGAATGCCTTGATAAAGAAACTTCAAAATGAGCAACAGACTGTTCAACACGAAATTGAGGTAACCCAAAAGTCGTATCAGAATAAAGAAGATCAGCTAAAAAAACTCATCGCTGAATATCAGCGCACGCTTACCTATTTATATATGCATGGACGGGATTCGCAAATAGCTCTGATTCTCACATCGCATTCGCTGAATCAAATGTTGGTCAGATCCTATTACCTGAGAAAATTTGATACCTTCAGGAGTAACCAGGAAGCCCAGATCAAGGAAGCACAGCAACAGCTAGAGCAGCGAAAGCAAGAACTGGAAGGATCAAAGAAAAAGAACGATGACCTGTTGGCCGATACCCGGACAGAAAAAGGCGATCTGGAACAAAGGCAGCATCTGCAAAGGAATATGATCACAAAACTAAAAAAGGATCGTGGCCATCTGCAGAATATGGTCAAAAAAACGCGCAAACAGGTTGATGACCTCAATACCACTTTGAATAACCTGATCGCAGAGGCGGACAAAGTGAGAGCGGCTGAAGAAAAAAGGCTGCATCAGCTCGAAGCAGAACGGCAGAAGCGGCTGGCAGAAGCGGAACTGATCAAAGACCCGGCCAAACGGGCGGCGATGATCAAGCAATACAGTACGCCTGTTGTTGAAAAGAATGAAATTACCGATTCTGAAATCGGGACTTTCCAAAAGGAGTTTGCCAGTGAAAAAGGGAACTTACCATGGCCGGTTGACGGGGTGGTGACTGCCCATTTCGGGACGGTTACCGATCCGCTATATGGTACAAAAATTCCAAATCTTGGTATTGATATCGCAGCCCCCCCACAGACGCCGGTACATGCTGTCTGTAATGGATATGTGTTTGGCATTCTGCCGGTAACCGGCTACGGCGACCTTGTGTTGGTCAATCACGGGCGTTACAAAACAGTATATGGCAACCTCAGCCAGGTGATGGTGCACAAAAACATGATCATCAATAAAGGGGATGTGATTGGCCTGTCGGGCGATAAAAATTCGGCCAAGGGCGAAGTCCTCTTCTTTATGGTGCGCGACGGCAAGAAAAACGTGAATCCCGAATCCTGGCTCAGCAAACAGTAAGTACCACTATTCCCTGAAATATTACGTAACTTTCTAATAAACGAATGAACCTGGTTGTGAACACCCATTTGATGAAACAAAATTGGCCGCGCATTTTTGCGTATTCTTCATTCAGCGCTACTACAGGTGCTGTAATTTATGTTTTTACACATAGTTTTTTCCAGTACGTGGAGACGGGGGGAATCGCCACCTTCCTCACCTATCTCGGTTATTTTATCATTTTCGGAAACATGTCGTATCTCCTGGGCCGTCGATTTGATGCCAAAGCCCTTTACCTGGAACAATATCCATATGTGTTGGCGATTCTCCTGGTCGTGCCAACCATGGTATTCATCATCTATACCCCACAGGCCGGGGTTTCAACGGCGCAGCAGCCGATCCTCTTCTTCTCAATACTCGTTGCCGCCCTGATTGGCGCATATCTTGGAATACGAAAAGGATTGCAGATACGGAACCATCAACTCGACCGCATCCGCCGGGGCACCGACCTGGATTCGTAAGGCGTATAACAAATTTACTTGCCGTTGTACAGATAATCTGCGGCCATCGCCAGGAACATAAAATTGGTGCCTCCGCCTCCCATTACATATTCCGTTTGTTGCCAGAAATAGGGCCATTTTTTTAATTCGGGCAGATCCGGCCGTATGAGTGCGGTGCCGCTCCCGACACCTCCCGGGATATAAGTCCAGTCGGCCCGGTTAAATCCATAGGCTACCGTTAATGACTTTACCCCGACTCCGGAAACAAATGAGGCGGTGTTTTTCCCCGGGTGGCACCCCAACACAAAATTCAAGGCATTAAATGCATACCGGGTTGGAAAGATGTCCGGAAACCCCATATGGAGCAGCAGTTCCCTGACACCCAGCTCCTGGATGTTCCATCCATCCCCCCAGATGTAGGGTCGGTACGGCACCCCATACGGATTTTGTTTAGCCTGCCCGGCGATCTTTTCAGAAGCTTCTTTTACAGCTTTTTCGATTTTTCGTGTGAAAACCGGATTGTTGATCTTTCGGACGACACGACCGATCGTCATTGCATAATCCATCAGGTGATCGCTGATCAATTCGGCATTATCGAGGAGTACCTGCTTATACTCATCTTTCGAGGTGGTCAAATAAAGCTCCCCCGCTGCGTTAATCTTGTATTCAGGCTTTGCATCAGCGTCTTTTTTATAGATTTCTTCGGCTATTTGAACACATTTCGATGCAAGGGCAGGATTGAACTTTTGCAAGACCCGGCCTGATGCTGCCAGCACCTGTGCGACATACAACTCTCTTTGCGGATTTTTCCCGGTGAACACCATGCGGTCGTCTTTCGGCAACGGCCGGTGCAGAACCGGATCCGTCGCCCCGGGTTTATACACGATATTATCCGTGGCATTGGCCGCCTCACCCAGAAGCGTATATTGATGAAGGGTGGCCTCCTGGATACCCCGGTACAGCCTGCCGAGGGCTTCGTATCCCCCAACAATGGTCAGCAGGCCGTGTTCCATCTGCTGAATGATATCCGGTTTGCCATCCGGGACATGCATTTCCGTGAGTCTTTTCGTCTCATTAATAGACGTGGCATCGTAATTGTTTTTAAAAAACTCGTAGGCCAGTGCAAGGTCATAAACCGTACCCGCCTGCGACTCTATCCGGAGATCATAATCACCGGCATCATGCCAGCCACCGATATTCAAGCCCGGTACATGTTGCCCCGATTTATATTTTGTGAGTGTCGACGGGCCCTGGCTGTAGCCGTCAAAATGATCCTTGTTAACCGGCGCCATCGTTGCGTCGTCCATATGACACAGCCCGTGCCACACACGATACCGGTCTTCCACCTTCATATGGCACATCTGTACCGGCAGGAAGTACTCAAGCGTCGGTTGCCAGACATTTCTGGCAAAAATATTATCCTTAATCTCAAACTCGCTTGACTCAACATCACCGTACTTGATTTTGTAAATGCCCGGGTCTGTTACATCGCTGAAGTCGAAACGCAGGTATTTATAGCGCAGAAACTTACCCCATGAAACAGGATTTTGAAGTGTTTTCACTACTTGTTCCGAATTTTCACCAATCTTAATCAGTTGGATGGGCCGAAAACGCTGCGTTAGTTTATCAAGCTCGATAACCGCAAATTTCGCCTGCTTGGGATGATACCCAACCTGCGAGACCTGAATAACCGGTTTGTACCGCCAGCCGGTGTCTGTTTTTGGTGTGATCATCCACTCGACGGCTTTCTTTACGGCTCCGGCGGGTATTGTGGAGCGAAGTACGAACCAACCGTTGTTGTATAGTCCCCTTCCGTCGATCAATTGAAGCGGGCTCTTTTCGCTGACGAACGTGATCTGTTTTCTTTCGTTATCCGGCGACACGACCAGTTTTTTCCCGATGGACATCGGTACGATCTGGACCTTGCCATCTGAATCTTTCTCCATCGGTCCGTTAGCCTGGCGTGGAAATATCCCAGATTTCCCATCCATCAAATAATGTTCACCAAAATAACGGCCAGGGAACAATTCAAGATTGAAACCGACTTTACCAGCCCATTTGGCAGGTAGAGGCTTGTCCAGATCAACGGTTAATTTTATGCTGTTTCCGACGGTTTCAGTCCTTATGGTGTAATGGAATCTCAAATCAGGATAATCGATAGGATTAAATCCTTTCCTGTCTTTACTTGAATCCGGATAGGATAAGCTGACCGTTATGACCCCTGCATCTTTATCTACTGTCCTTTTCCCGACTTTAGGAACGGGTGACCATTGTCCGGGTGTCGGCTCAAGACGAACGTCTCCATTTGCAGCAACACGGGTCCCGAACTGCACGATGGTCAAGCCTCCCTGATGACCCTCGGGATAAAAATCATCAAACACCATGACATCCAGGCCCTGCATTTCGTAATAACCCTTATCATTGATCTGCAGATGGCTTAAAGGCTGGTTATCTTGCCCATAAACCCTGCCGGCAAAAATGAGAGCCATCATCGAAATAACCCCCAAAACGTACTTTCTGTACATATATACCCTCACAAAATATTAGAAGATCTTCACTCCAATTTGATAATGACTAATTAATAACCAATCCAGAATATGTCAAGACTCTGATATCCGGGATTAGGTTGAATTTCACGGTTTCAGGCATTCGGAAATGGTATAGAGTCGTTTTATACCTCACCCCAACCCCTCTCTATATTAATGGCGCTAACATTAGTCATAAACCCTGAAAAATCTGAAATCGAAAATCGTTAATCCTTCTTCTTAAATCCCTTCTTTGATTAGCGATTTAAGATTTTAGAAGTTAAACGTCTTAAGTTAGCGCCATTACTCTCCATAATCCATGGAGAGGGGCTATCTTTAATTTTTGTCCGCGAGAATCCGCGTCATCTGTGTTGTCCGTGTTCTATTCTTTTTGCAATCGATTCTTATCTCGAACTCACGTTAAATAGTATCCCCATTTTTAGGGATAGGGAAATCAGGCTACTCAATTTACCCCTCTCTTCTGTAGATGACCCACTTCCCTGTTTATGTTATTATTTTATTTGTGTATCATTGCATATTGTTTGGGAGGGTGTCGCAAGTCTTTCTGACAACCCGAGTTCTATCCAGGAGGTTTTGCAAAACCTTTATTTTACCTCACCAAACCTCTCCAGATTTACAGGAGAGGCTTATGAGGTTGGTTTTGCAAAGCCCCCATCTAATCAAAAATCCTTCACTGCCAATTCTATATGAAACAGCGTATACTGTTTTCTGTAATCGGTCTAATTGCCATTTTTTCCATTTTTGCATTCTGGAAGGGCGGAGATCTGACTTCCGGAACCAACTCTTCGAATGATGATGCTCAAGTAACTATGCGGGATATTAATCCAGGCTGGCCTATGTCTGTAAAAGCTGCTGTTCCGGTTGATCATTATGGAATTCCTGCAAATAAATGGATAGTTAAGAACAGACAAATTTCACGCAATGAAAGCCTTGCCGATATCCTGAAAGAATACGGATCGTCTGCTGCTGATATCTATCATCTGGTACTGAACTCCCGGAATGTTTTTGATGTGCGCTCTATTCGTCCCGGTCATAATTACCGTCTGTATATCGATAAAGATTCTGTCGCTCATTACATGATCTACGAGGTTGATCCGACAAATTATGTTGTATTCAAAACAGGAAGCCATCCCAAAGTATATACCGGCACCAAAGCCGTCGTTTCTTATCCGAGGATAGCTTCCGGTACCATTACATCTTCCTTGTATGAGACCCTTTACAAGCAGCACCTCGATGCTTCGCTCGCTGACAAGCTGGCTGATGTTTTTGCCTGGCAGATCGACTTTTACCATTTGCAAAAGGGAGATAACTTTAAAATCATTTTTGATGAACAACGGGTTGAAGGCAAGCCTGTCGGCGCCGGACCAATCATAGCAGCCCGTTTTGAACATAATGGAGAAGCCTTTTACGCTTACCGCTTCACGCAAAACGGCCGTGTCGATTATTTTGATGAATCCGGCAACAGCCTGAGGAAGGCCTTTCTGAAGGCCCCGTTAAAATACACACGTATCAGTTCCCGCTATTCCTTGCATCGCTTTCATCCCATTGAACACCGCTGGGAACCGCATCTGGGTGTCGACTTCGCCGCACCTGTCGGCACGCCCATCCATGCAACCGGCGATGGAGTCATTGCAGTGGCCGGATATGGCAAATACAACGGCAATTGGGTCAAGATTCGCCACAACAGTGTGTATCAAACAGGTTACCTCCATATGTCTCGAATCGCTAAAGGGATACATAAAGGGGTACATGTAAAGCAGGGACAACTCATCGGTTACGTTGGCAGCACTGGTCTGGCTACCGGCCCGCATGTTTGCTATCGTTTCTGGAAGGATGGGAAACAGGTCAACGCCCTGAAAGTCCATATTCCTTCGTCAAATCCTATCAAACCTCAGAATCTGGATGATTTTGATCAACACATTGCCCGCTGGGTATCTCAATTAAACATATCCGACAAAAAACTGGCGGGTAATATTGCCGAAAACCGACCGACAACCTCTTCGGTCATGCATATTGATGACAACTTCAAGCAGAATTAGAAGATCTCCATAGATTGAACATCCTGCCAGTGTACCTGTAAGGATGTTTTGTATATGGCAAACATGATATTTTAACTGTCTGCTGTCACTGGATTTTCTATCTTTCTGCCGTCATCGAAACAGGCAATCTAATTATCCTAATGAGTTCAGAAACAATACTGGAGTTTAAAAAGACCAGATCCTTCAAACGGATTCTCTCGGATACCTTTCTTTTTCTGAAAGAACATTTCATCCCACTTGGCACCGCGTTACTTGTCATTGCGGGCCCTTTCCTTTTGGTCACAGCACTCTACAGCACTACATTCCTCATCAAAATACTTGCGACTACACCTCCCGACTCGCAGGCTGCACTCCTTCCGGACCTGGAAAATCTGAAACCATACGTTTTATACAACTACGTATTCATTTTCATAACCAGCATCATCATTGCTGCGGTCGTTTACGAATATGTGGTGTTATACATCGAACAGGGTTCCGGACCTGTCCGGTTGGGTTTAATTGTCGAACATCTTAAACATGACTTCCTCCGGATTTTGGGGGCAGGTTTTATGAGCGGGATTTTCGTCATGTTCGGGTTATTCCTATTCATATTGCCCGGCATCTATCTATCGGTGATCCTGGCCCCAATCTTTATGGTGATACTATACGAGCAATTGTCCGTTTCAGACTCATTCAGCCGCTGCTTTCGCCTGATTTCAGGTAACTGGTGGAATACCTTCCTGATGCTTTTTATACTTGTCATTCTACAGTCTCTTTTGGCACTCATCCTGGCGTTGCCTCAAAGCATCGTCAGTGCAAATGCCACGGCTGCCATGACCTCCAATGGCATACCGCCAAACTATCAGCTCTGGCTCCTGTTGACTTCTGTCATTTCGTCGATTAGTTACCTTTTGTACGCTATTCCAATGGTTGCGGTCGCATTTCATTATTTTAACCTTGCAGAGTTGCACCCGCTTGAACGCCCTGATGAAGGTAACAGACGGGATTTATCCTGATAAGACCTCAACCGGTATTTGCTAATCATTTCAAAGTTTTACTAAGCCATTTCCCTGAGTTATTTTAGAATCAGATCAGTTGAAATTGTCTGACCGGTATAATTTTAATCTCAACAACAGAGTGATATGAAATCGCCGCAGCTTACCATTTACGTTCTCCTGCTGTCAGTTTTGTTTGCCTGTTCCAGGCAGCAGACTGTTCAGGTGGCAAAAACACCCGAATCTGTCGCCAGACCTGTTGATCCCATGGCTTCCGTCCAAAGGGCCATTGCTGTGATTCATCCTACAAAAAAAAGTAAGGTCACGGGAACCGTCACTTTCACCCGGGAACAAGGAGGAATTAAAATTGAGGCTCGGCTCAGAAGGCTGAAACCCGGCAAACATGGCTTTCACATCCATGAGTGGGGCGATTGTTCGGCTGATGACGGGTCTTCGGCAGGTGGCCATTTCAATCCGGAAAATCAGAACCACGGAGCCCCCACTGATTCCGTACGCCATGTCGGGGATCTGGGCAATATAGTGGCTGACGATAACGGGGTTGGTTATTACGAACGCATCGATTCCGTACTCTCATTTACCGGTGCGCATTCCATCATTGGGAGATCAGTCGTCATTCATGAGGGCGCCGATGACCTTCAGTCGCAGCCAACAGGTAACGCAGGCGCACGCTTAGGATGCGGGGTGATCGGCATTGCGAAACCTTGATCTGTAGTTAGTTGTTAGTTGTTAGTACTCGATATTACGGTTCGTTCTCATCGTAGGCAATTGCCATTCTGTGCATGTCGAGGGGTGGGGCTTCGATGATTTGAAGTTTGCGGTTGAAGGTATCCTCAAACAGTTCTTTTTTACGTGAGGCGCCCCAGATCTCAAGTTCTGCATCGTGTTTGGGGAAAAGCGTAATAATGATCTTATCACTGAAAACTTCCAGCCGGATATCCTTTACATTTTGATAGTGAGAACGATCCAGACCATCGGCAACCCGGATGATGCCGGAGAGCTTGTCGATCTTGGATTTCAAGCTGTCGTTCAATTCATCGTAAGAAGTATGTCTTTTTTTCGGGGTTGATCGCCGGTGATACCGGGCAACATGACCCATAATCTGAATTTCATCTTGCTTGAATCCCCTCAAATCAGCGTTAAGAATCAAATAGAGCGCATGTTTATGATGTTTACGGTGGGAAATATAATATCCGATATCGTGCATCAGGGAAGCATATTCAAGTAACTCCCTGTCGTTTTCACTCATCTTATGATATGGCTGGGTGGCGTCAAAGATTTTAAGCGCCAGTTGAGCAACGTGCTTTGAATGCCGCTGATGCCAGTCACACTTCCGCAGCAGTTCAAAAACACTGCGCCGGCGAGGGTCGGGATAGTGTCCCACCATCTGAATTTCCCTCATTTCCTTCCGGATATAATTCAGAATCATCCCCTCGCGCAGTGCTTCCGTTGATGTCTTAATCTTCTGAATACCGAATTTTTTAATAACCAGATCTACCAAAATCAATCCGGGAACAATGTAATCCACGCGCTTGCTATCCAGACCGGTCACCTTGAGCCGTTCATCGCGATCCATTTTGATCAGTTTCTTGTAGATGGGAGCAAAATCTTCCGGCCTGTATTCAAACTCATTCAGCGTGACAGAAGTATCTTTTGAAATATGGGAAGCCACCATGGTCGCGATGTTTTCCATGGTACCCGAGGAACCAATCAAAGTAGTTACGGGATACTTTTTGAGGGTTTCCTGAACCCCGGACAGCTCCTCTTCACAATATTTATTGATTGCCTTGATCTCTTTCGAGGTGACCGGATCATGTTTGATAAACTGTGAAGCTGTCCGCGAAACTCCGATCTTCCGGCTGTCCAATGCTATGAAACGATCTTTGTTACCAACGATGAATTCCACACTCCCGCCACCGATATCCATCATCAGCACCGGCGCCTCATTCAGGCGGATACCGTGCTGAACGGCGTATCCGATCAGTTCCGCTTCTTTTTCGCCTGGAATCGGCAAAATTTTCACACCTGTCTCGTCGATCACCTTCTGAATGAAATCTCCTCCGTTTGAAGATTCCCTGATGGCACTGGTGGCATATGCCAATATCACTTCAACGCCCTGCCGGTCACACAAAATCTTGATTCGGCGCATGGTATCCAGCCCTCGTTCCATGGCCTGCTCCGACAGCCGGTGTTCTGCCACATCCTCACCCAATCCCACCAATTCCTTGATCTTATCAACAGTGCGGAAACTGCCATCCGGATAGATGTCGACGATTATGACATGAAAGGAGTTGGTTCCCAGGTCAATGGCCGCGATGCGTTTTCTGGGATTACCGTTTGAAGTGTCACCTGGATACATAGTTACACAGAATCTGGTTAATTGCTAACAACAGTAAAGTACGAAATTAGCCTTGCTTCTTCATATGACAACGAAAATGTTTGCGTCTGACCGTTTTATCAGATATGGTCCGAATCTCGTAAAAATTTTTAAGTACTTTATATACTAAACGTTTATTTTATTATAGAAGTTAAATGTATGCTGGTAATGGGTAACAGGGAGTATTAAAGCTCATGTTATTTTACCGGATGCACAAATTCGCAAAATCAATAAAAGGGCCTCTATTTTATAGAATAAAATGCTACTGACCAGACTGCGGTGTTTCTTGTTATGTGTACTCCTGGTACTCCCGGCAGTTATTGTCGTTGGTAAGGGAAATGGTCCGGATGTGGTACCAGGGGAGCTTATCGTCAAGATCCGCAGTGAAAAGGCGTTGCGAGAACTAAATCAGAGTTCATCGATGGCCCTACACCGGGTCACCCGCTATCTGGATGCCTACCGGCTTAAATCGATGCATACCGAATGGAACAATGCCTACGATCCGTTAGCTATGAAGGTTCTGGCGAGACACAACAAACCATCGAGTACACTCGACGAGGTTAAAAACGATTTGTCCCGTATTTATCGTGTGCATTACGATGCCAAAACCGACCCCCATCTCCTGGCGCGCAAATTAGCCCGTCTCCCTGATGTCGAATATGCTGAGCCGGTGTATATCCGCCACGTAACATCGGTTCCCAATGACACTTTGTACAAATACGAGGCCGCTTATCTCACCGCACAAAATTTCCCGAATGCATGGGATGTTTCTAAAGGGGATACTTCGGTTGTAATCGCCATTATCGATACCGGCGTGGATTATAATCATCCTGATTTGAAAAACAAGATGTGGAGAAATCTTGCCGAGGAATATGGCAAACCCGGAGTTGATGATGATGGGAACGGGTTCGTGGATGATTCCATTGGATGGGATTTCTGGGAGAGCGGAGACATCAGCGCGCCTGTTCAGGACAACAATCCAATTGGAGAATATTCGGATCATGGCACGCACGTCGCCGGTATAGCTACAGCGGAGACCAACAATGTAACGGGTATCGCCGGGACCGGCTATAATTGCCGTTTCATGGCTGTGAAGGTTGGTGGAACCCAGGCACATCCAAATGATATCGGATTCGGTTTTGAGGGTATTAAATATGCCATGCTGAATGGCGCGGACGTGATCAATTGCAGCTGGGGCGGTCTGGGGGGATCCAAAGCCGAACAGGATATTATCAACCAGGCAACAAAGTTAGGGGTTGTGGTCGTTTGCGCGGCCGGCAATGATAATGCCAATGAAGCCTTCTTCCCGGCATCGTATCATCACGTTTTGTCGGTCGGTTCGGTTGGCACGAGCACGAGCAGCACAACTGGCTTCAATGTGAAATCCAATTTTTCCGATTACGGACCCCGTCTCGATGTTATGGCCACCGGGTATGGTATCTACAGTACCGTGTTCAATAACGGTTATGGAATCAAATCCGGCACATCAATGGCTGCCCCAGTGGTTAGCGGGCTTGCCGGTCTGATCAAGGCATCACACCCGGGCTGGAGTGCCTACCGCATTGAGTCACAGATCCGGGCTACGGCAACAGACATCGATGCTTATAACTCCGGATACGAATATCAGCTCGGCCACGGGCGTATCAATGCATATAAGGCCCTGACCGACACGACCCCGGGGTTGGCTGTGGTAAGTTATGATTTTGTGAACAGCAGTGGTCAAAAACTGGTACCGGGCGAACAAGGGACTCTTAAGATTCGAGTTACCAATTACAACACGTCGACAAAGAACGCCCAATTTTCACTTTCAACCGGCCAGCC
This sequence comes from Balneolales bacterium, assembly GCA_035266485.1. Lineage (GTDB taxonomy): Bacteria > Bacteroidota > Rhodothermia > Balneolales > DATFMH01 > DATFNI01. The sequence goes on along the minus strand of DATFNI010000492.1, from coordinate 1,341 downwards.
CAACATTACGATAAGCAGCCCTACTAATCCTCCAACGGTCATTGCCACAGGTGATACGGCCGAAGTCGACTTCCCGGTTTCCTTCGGTACCAATTATGACCTATCCACGGTGCCCATGTTCCGGCTGGATATGTCTGATAACACCTACGGTTACTCCGATTTCCATTTTATCAGCTACCAGAAGCTGCTTTACGACGTAACAGAGGCAAACAATATTCAAACCTCACTATCCAGTGATGGCTCGATAGCCTACCAGAATCCATATGATTCATTTGCTCCCGGTGGCGTTGGTTTTAATATCTGGGATCCCAATACCGGCGCGTTTTCAGGCAACTATCTTTTCTCATCCGGCCTGATGATCATGGCCAATGATTCCCTGCTTGCTGATAATGTGCGTTCAACGGACAGTCTTGATCATGGATTCAAACCCGAAAATGTATTTGAAGCTACAACACCGGGCATTGTATCAGCGACGGATGGTTCCGGCAGGTTTAACAGTTTGAACACAGCAAACTTTCCGCATCTTGAGGTACATCTGGGAACTTACCAGTTTACTGATCCATCTATAAATAAAACACTTTTCCTAAAGTATACTATTACTAATAAATCGCCGAAACAGGCCACAAACGTTTATGTTGGACTACATAACGACTGGGACCTCGGACAGGCGATTAACAATACAGGTTTTTTACAATCCGACAGCTTATTATACGTCTATGACACGGTTGACCAAAATGAGCCTTACGTTGCCGTTGCTCAATTAGGAAATGTGTCCAGTAACCTTGCTATAAATAACAGCTACACCGGACCAGTGAGCAGATTCCATTTTGGTATCTATTACGATCCAACCAACCCGGCCTATGATGGCTATACTCAAGAGGAAAAGAGGAACTCTTTAGTTGCCGGCGACTCAATCAATACGTTAAACAATACGGATGTATCGGTCGCCACGGCATCCGGTCCATATACTATCAATATAGACGATAGTATTGTTGTAGGATTTGTATACGCTTATGGAAACACGCTGACTGACTTGCAGAACCAGGTTGAAGCTGCTCGTGCAAAAAAGGCCTTCGCGGTTACAAACCCTACCGTAATAACAGGTGTAGAGAAAACCAAGAGTGAGATTCCAACTGAAACGCGGCTTGTTGGCAATTACCCGAATCCATTCAATCCTACGACAATCATACAATATGATCTTTCAAAATCCGGAAATGTAAATATTGCCATTTATAACCTGCTAGGCCAGAAAGTGGCAACGCTCGTCGACCGGTTCCAGCGGGCCGGTTCCTATCAGGTACGTTTCGACGGGCAAAATATGAGCAGCGGGATTTACCTGAT
>DATFNI010000491.1:0-11207 GCA_035266485.1 Balneolales bacterium | reverse complement strand
ATCCGATACGTCTTCCATTGGGGCAAGGAGTACAGGCCGGTTGCCAAGGTCGATGTTGCCGATTTTCATTTATTCTCCGTGTTTGAATTCAGTTCCGGGAAGCAAAAATACAAAAAATAATGAGTAGGGTCAGTAGTCTGTAGTTCGTCGTATAGAATCCATGGCAACGTCAGGAGCGACCGCAAACCAAGAACCGTTGACAACGGACTACCAACAACGAACCAAAATCAAAATTATCATCTCTCCCGTATTTCTTCGGTCAAAATGGAATGTACGGAACAGGAAAAAATGTTCAATACATAAAATTGGAAGCGATTTCCAAACGTCATTAGACAAAAGTTGTTGTAAACAAGGTGTGTATTTACACATCTTAGGTGTATATTAAACGGATCTTAAAAAGAATTTTAAACCTTAGCTGGAGGTATAAATCATGGCAGTTGTGACATCGAGTATTGAAGAGCTTCTTGGTAAAGAGGCCGACAATCTCCTTAACTATACCTGTAAAACCGTTCCAAAGGAGAAACTACACCTGCCGGGACCGAATTTTGTGGATGAAGTATGGTATCATTCAAATAGAAGCAATCGGGTTCTTGGCAATCTGGAATGGATGTTTGAACATGGTCGTCTGGGTGGTACGGGATATCTTTCTATTTTACCGGTAGATCAGGGTATCGAGCACTCAGGTGGTGCTTCATTTGCAAAAAATCCAGAGTATTTTGATCCCGAAAATATTATCAAACTCGCAATTGAGGGTGGTTGCAACGCAGTCGCCTCTACTTTTGGGGTTCTGGCTTCCGTCTCGCGTAAGTATGCTCATAAAATCCCGTTTATTGTCAAGATCAACCATAACGAGCTGTTAACCTATCCGAATAATTTTCAGCAGATTTTGTTTGGAACTGTTGATGATGCCTATAACATGGGCGCTGCTGCAGTGGGGGCTACCATTTATTTCGGCAGTGAAGATTCCAATCGTGAGATCGTAGAAGTTGCCGAAGCTTTCTCTTATGCACATGAGTTGGGATTGGCTACTATTTTGTGGTGCTACACCCGTAACAATGCATTCAAAGTTGAAGGTACGGACTACCACACATCAGCAGATTTGACGGGGCAGGCCAACCACATCGGAAGCACGATCCAGGCTGACATCGTGAAACAAAAGCTCCCGACCAACAATGGTGGTTATAAGGCCTTGAACAAAAATGGCCAGAAGTACGGTAAGTTCGATGAGTTGATGTACAGCAAGCTCAGCTCGGATAATCCGATCGATTTGACCCGTTACCAGGTCATCAACAGTTATATGGGCCGTGCCGGTCTGATTAACTCGGGCGGTGCTTCAGGCACTAACGACTTTGCTGATGCTGCAAAAACGGCTGTCATCAACAAACGTGCCGGTGGTATGGGGCTTATCAGTGGACGTAAGGCGTTTCAACGCCCCATGAGTGAAGGCGTTCAATTGCTGAATCTCATTCAGGATGTTTACCTCGACAAAAGTATTACTGTTGCCTGATCTTACTCAGGCCTCCTGATTTTAAGAGCCTCGCTGCTGAAGCGGGGCTTTTTTTGTCTCGCCGGTTAAAAAAAATCGGCTCAAGACAATAATTTGATTCATTTGTATATTACATACCAGCCTGATCGCTTGACATGAGATGCGTTTCAGAGTTTGGTCAGGGGAAATTAATAAGATGACCGTAGATATTATACCTGACTGCTCATTGATTCGTAACAAACATAGCTACAAAGAGTAGAACCGAATTAATAAGATAAAAATTATTAGGCTAAAGGGGCTGATTTCAGTCATCATTTGATTGGATACAAACATATCACATTGTTCATGCAACGAGATCTTAATTGATCAGGTTATATATACTATCTTGATGAGTAGTACGATTCTAAGGATCATAGTTTTTGGCTTAATATTGATGAATGAAATGTGCTGAAAAGGATATTACGATTTTATTATTCTCACCGGGCTTAATCCTGTATGCGTTGGAAACCAAATCACCTGTCCGGTCTTTCAAAAAAAACTGAATGGAGCAAGAAGAACTAGACATACAGGTTGATAAGGGTAGTGAGGCAGAAGACCCCAAAAAGTACGTCTCGCTAAAATACCTGTTAATATCAATCAGCCTGAGTATTCTTGGGATGGTTATTGTGTTTTATTACACGTACACCCCTGGTCTGTTTGATAACGTATCGATGAAACGTTTGCCGGGACTGGGTATCGCCGTTGTAGTTTCTTTCCTGAGGGTCTGGTTTTCAGCCGCTAAAATCAGGTTCCTGGCAGATAAGGAGATCGACTGGCTGGCTGCATTCCGGATCATACTGGTATGGGATTTCACCTCTGCAATCACTCCGTCATCGATTGGCGGTGCACCGATGGCCACCTATGCCATGTCGAAGGAGAACATAAAGCTGGGCAAGTCGACTGCTATTATATTATATGCGTTACTGCTCGATATGATTCTTTTCGCCTTGCTCGTGCCGGTGCTCGTGATAGGAGGGTTTTACTACAAAGTCATTCCGAACAATATCGGATGGGTTGGCGAGGGTGTCATGTTTATCATATACGCCTGCCTGCTCGTTTATGCTATTTTAACGTCGTACGCCATATTTGTTAATCCACGTATCATGAGGCGGCTCATTACCTGGATATTCAAGATCCGGTTCCTGAGGAAACATCGAGCGAGGGCAGAAAAGGAAGCTCATTTGCTGGAAGAGACTTCAAGAGAATTGAAGACGCGTCCTATCAGCTTCCTGTTGAAGGCCTTCAGCATGTCCACACTTTCTTGGCTGGCGCGTATCTGGCTGCCCACAATTATCGTTCTTAGTTTCATGCCGGCGGATGTTATGCTTTCATTCCTGCGCAGTGTGGCTATGAACCTGGCCGGCTTGTTCATGCCTACACCGGGTGGCAGCGGTGGTATGGAAGGATTGTTTGCCCTGTTTCAGGGACCACTGATGGCATCCAGGGCTTATTTCATTGGTATCTCTGTTTTCCTGTGGAGGTTGATCAGCTACTATATTACCATCGGTCTTGGCATGATGGCTACAACATGGTATGTGAAACGCACAGTGGACGATAACTTTTTGGATAAAAACAACGGCGATGGCGGAATGGATGACGGTGTAGGTTCCGGTAAAAGCCAAAAAGCACATCTTTCTGTTTGATGGCAAAAGTTCGCACGATATATGTTTGCCAGGAGTGTGGGCACAAGACTACCCGCTGGATGGGACAATGTCCGTCCTGCCACCAATGGAACACATTGGAAGAGACGTTGGAAGAACCGGTTAATAAGAGTGCGACCAATCATCCGGCGCGCATGACCGGGATGCCGGATGTGGCCCCTATCTCCCTTTCTGAAATACCCGTGGACAAGGCGGTACGAAGTAAGACGGGTATCTCCGAACTGGACCGCGTTTTGGGTGGAGGCTTTATGCCGGGATCTTTTGTTTTGCTGGGCGGTGACCCCGGTGTGGGGAAAAGCACGTTGACGCTTCAGATAGCGAGAAGCCGTCCGGATCTGAATATTCTGTATTGCTCGGGTGAAGAGTCGGCGGCCCAGATACGTCAGAGGGCAGCGCGTCTTAATCTTCAGGACGGCAACATGAAGGTATTTACGGATACCGACCTGAACAGGGTGATTGATGCTGCGCAAAAGATAAAGCCCGATCTGTTGGTGATCGATTCGATCCAGACCGTCTACCGGCCCGAGATACCCAACATGCCGGGAAGCATTACACAAATACGGGAGTGCGCCTCGCGGCTGATGCGCCTGGCAAAACAGCAACCGTGTACGACGCTGGCTATCGGGCACATCAACAAAGATGGTGAACTTGCGGGTCCAAGGGTGTTGGAACACATGGTTGACGCTGTATTGCAGTTTGAAGGAGATCGCAACTACAGCTATCGTATCCTGAGGAGCCAGAAGAACCGGTTTGGTTCGGTAAATGAGATCGGTGTCTTTGAGATGTCGGACTCGGGCCTGCTTGAAGTCAGTAATCCGTCACAGCTTTTTTTGGCTGATTTTGATAACCAGGTATCAGGGAACGCAGTTGTCTGCACGGTTGAAGGCAGCCGACCGTTATTGCTTGAAGTACAGGCTCTTATCACACCGAGCACGTATCAGGCACCTCAGCGAACGACCTCATCTCTGGATCACCGGCGCCTGTCGCTGCTTTTGGCTGTGCTGGAAAAGCGATCGGGGTTCCATTTTGCCAACCAGGATGTCTTTTTGAATGCAGCCGGGGGGATGCGGCTCTCAGAGACGGCATGCGATGCCGGAATCATTGCAGCCCTGATATCTGCAGTTGTGGATAAGCCGCTTAAATCCAATGTAGCGTTTATTGGCGAGGTGGGACTCGGAGCCGAGGTACGCGCTGTATCCCACATCGATCAGCGCATCCGTGAAATCAAAAAAATGGGTTTTGAATCGGTTTATATCCCCATGGCAAACCACTACAAGAGAGATGTGAAGGGACTGAAGATAGAAGAGGTGAAGACGATCGGCGATCTGCTGAGAAAGCTGTTCTGAGATTAATTCTGAAAAAAACGATTTAATTGTCCGGTGTGAATAACCAGTTTGCCATTTCTTCTGTCCCTTTGAGGGGGTGTTCACGCAGCGTTACATTATGAATCCGCTCGTCGAATGATAAGACGCGGGGTAACACCCACCTTAATCCCCCTTCGTGGGAGGAGATCACTATCGTATGAAAGGATCAAACTGGTTTTTCAGAGTCTAAATACATATAAAAAAAAGCCCGAATGGTTAACATCCGGGCTTCAAAAATCTTTAGTATGAATCACTGTGATTCAATAAAAAACGAAAACACCTCCCTTAGCGACTGAAATAGTATTCAGATTTCAAAATAATTAATAATCTTCGCGTTGGCGGCGACGTTCATCACGTACGCTTTTCTTGAAAGCTTCGCGACGTTCTTCTGAAGGCTTGGTGTATTGTTGACGATCTTTGTACTCAACCATGATACGTGACCGTGTTATCAATTTTTTGAATCGGTTTATTGCCCGATCAATGCTTTCGTTATCTTTTACTTTTACTCCGAGCATATGTAGGTTTACGTTTTCGGTTTTTATTACATTTTTTCAAAATGATTGGAATTAATAATATAACATTTTTTATATCTAATCGCTGTCTTTTTTCAGGGATACGGTTTCAGGTCAGTCCCGGAGACAGGATAGGCCTGTTGGGTCCCAATGGTGCTGGTAAAACAACACTATTGAGGATGCTTACGGGGCGGCTCACACCCGAACAGGGAACGATCGATGTAGAGCGTGGAACACACATCGGATACCTGGAACAGGATGTGCACGAAACAGACCCTCACATTACCATACGGGAAAAAGGGCTGGAAGCTTTTCAGGAAGCCGTAACACTTGAAGAGCGTATTCATCAGCTCAGCAACCGGATCATTCATATTACAGATTATGATTCGGAGGAGTATCAAAATCTGATTGATGAGCTGGAACATGCCCAGGCGCGCTACGATCTTTTGGAAGGGGATAAAAAGGATGCAAAAGTGGAGCAGGTGCTTGCAGGACTTGGATTCACGAATGATCAAATGAATCAGCCGTTGTCCACGTTCAGCGGCGGTTGGCGGATGCGCGCCGAGCTGGCCCGCCTATTGCTGGAAAAGCCCGATCTGTTGCTTTTGGATGAGCCTACGAACCACCTGGATATCGACACCATTGAGTGGCTGGAACAATACCTGAAGGGTTTGCCCGGCGCGATAATCATCGTCAGCCACGACCAGATGTTCCTGAACAGGATGGTCAACCAGATCTTTGAACTGAGGAATGCGCGTATTTATCAATACACTGGCAATTATGATGCCTTCCTGACCCAGCGGGAAGAGATGATTGAACAGCAGCAACGGGAATATGAGGCGCAGCAAAAGGAGATCGCCGATGCAGAGAAGTTCATCGAACGATTCCGATACAAAGCGACCAAAGCACGCCAGGTGCAGAGCCGTGTGAAACAACTGGAAAAGATGGAACTCGTGCCTCCGCCTGAGCCGGCAGAGCACAAAATAAATTTTTCTTTTCCTGAGCCGCCGCAAAGCGGGAAAGTCGTTTTATCCATTAATAATTTGGTGAAGACCTATACGAACCTCGATGAAACTCCAAACAAAGTTTTTACTGAGGGACAGGATCTTGAAGTCAGCCGCGGTGATAAGATTGCGGTGATCGGCCCGAATGGCGCGGGGAAATCAACACTGGCCCGGATCATTAACGGGAATGAGCCTTTCGACGGAACCCGGCAGATTGGCTATAACGTGAAGATGGCCTTTTTTGCCCAGAATCTGGCTGAGGTTTTGGATTCCAGGAGTACAGTGCTTCAGGAGATGGAAGCGGTGGCTACAACCTCTGAAAGTCGTACACGTATTCGTGATGTACTCGGCAGTTTCATGTTCTCTGGCGACGATGTCGAAAAACCGGTGCAGGTGCTGAGTGGTGGTGAGAGAAGCCGTTTGGCCCTGGCACGGACACTCCTCGAGCCTGCCAACTTGCTCATCCTTGACGAGCCGACAAACCACCTGGACATCAACTCAAAAAATATACTGTTAGATGCATTGAAGAAATTCAGAGGTACCGTCGTCGCTATCAGTCACGACCGGCATTTTTTGAGGGGCTTTGCAGGAACTATATGGCGTGTAGGCGGAGGCCGTGTTAAGGTCTATCCCGGTGATTATGCTTATTACGAATGGAAGCACCGACAAGAAAGCGAGCAGGAGAGGGAGAATTCGATAAATGAGGCTATTGAAGAACGTCCGGATACTTCTGCGTCAACAAATGGTAACCGGTCCGTTTCCGGCCCCAAAACCAAAGAACAAAAAAGACGGGAAGCCGAAATCCGCAACAGGTTATCGCAGGAAACAAGGGGGGTAAAAAAATCGATTGTACGGTGTGAGAAGGAAATTGAGAAGTCAGAATTCAGAAAGGCTGAGATCGAGAAAAAAATGATGGATCCGGAGTTTCATCAGTCAGCCGAAGCCGGGCCTGTCATGAAGGAGTACAGCATCCTGCAGCACCGGATTGATGAGTTGATGGATGAGTGGGGCGAGCTGACGGAAAAGCTTGAGTCCGCCGAAGCCAGAGTGATTGAAGAGTTGGATATGTGATACAGCTTCCTCCCTTGAGGGAGGACTAAGGTGGGTGTTGCCTTGCGTTTCATCATTTGACGAGCGGATTCATAGTGTAACGCTGCGTGAACACCCCCTATAAGTCCCCTCGAGGGGACAAAAGACAATGAAAATATTAATCTCAGTTCAGAGCCGGTTCACTACATATTCATCCGGCAGATCCAGTTTTAGTGCTCCCAGGCCAAACAGGGCAAAATCGTAGCGGGTCGGATCCGCAGGGTCCAAAATACGGAGGCGGTTGGTTAGCTCGACAACAGATTTCCAGTCGTTTTGATGGCGGGAGAGCAGCCCCAGCACACGGGCAAAACGTGCGACATGTACATCCAGCGGGATCATCAACTCAGACTCAGGCATGAAATCCATCAGACCGGTATCAACCGGACTTTGTTTACGGATATTCCAGCGCAGGTACATGTAAAGTCGTTTGCAAGAACTGTTCTTGTCGCTGTCTGAAATGTGTTTGCGGACACGCTGAGGCATGGCGGGATGATAGCTGAAGAAGCGTTCGTGAAAGACCGATATTAACGGCCTGTTATCGCGATTGGCCTGATTGTAGCACGACTCCCAGAAATCTTCGAAACAGGGAAATTCCTCCAGGATTGACTGCAGCGTTCGGATCAGCCAGTATATATCGATCGGTTTGAAGGTGCGGTGTTTGAAGTCAAAAAAAAGGGAAGCATCATTTTCGGAGAAACCGGTGATAAAACTGTAGGGGTCATAATTCATACGCCGAAGCAGGTCGTTGACTTTTGCCAGTACGATATCGCGCCGGCCCCACGCCATAATAGCCGAAAAGAAACCTGCCAGCTCGCGATCACGTTTTTCGGAATAATCATACATGAACCTGATCGGATCGTGGTCGATATACTCCGGCTGTTCAACCTGTCCGGAGAGATCATCAAGAAACGGTTTTAATAGCAATAGATGCTTCTTTGAGAGGACACGATATGGAGAGGCGCGATTCGCCATTAAGACGTTAATAAAATGAGTGAGTCGTTTTTTGCTGAGTGTTTTAAAATTTGGGGAATAAGGAAATAGGGAAATAAGGTTATTCCTGTGGACCTGCCTATTCCATATTCCCTTATTCCCCTATTCCCCAATTTCCCTTTCCATCGAGAGTAACTGTTCCGTCAACTTCCTGTTAGCTTTTGGGAAAGGGAAATCATTCAAAGCTTGAATTGGAACCCATCGTATTTCCTGGCTGCTTTTGGGTTTTGGTATCCCGGAAACCAACCGGCAAAAATAGGCATGCAGCGTGATAGTGAAATGAGAGTAGGCATGGTTCAGACTCATGAGTGGTTCGTTGACTGTAACTTCCACGCCAAGCTCCTCGCGTAATTCCCTTCGAATCGTTTCCCGGATATCTTCATCACGCTCCTCCTGTTTGCCTCCCGGAAATTCCCACAATCCACCCAACATGGCATCATCAGGACGCAGGGCAATGAGTACCTCATCATTATCATTCTGAATAATTCCAACCCCAATATGGTGATGCGGCCGTTTCCTGGCCGGCGATTTGTAAGGAATGGCATCGAACTCAGCCGTTCTATAAGTGGTACAATCGGCGGAAAGCGGACATTCGCTGCATTTGGGATTAGCCGGAGTACATACTGTTGCCCCGGTCTCCATAAGCGCCTGATTAAATTCACCGGGATGTTGCTTGTCGATCAATCCATCCGCGAGTGACTGGATGCCGTTCTTCACTTTTGCGCTTCGGACATCATCGCGAACACCGAAATATCGTGTTATGACCCGTATTACGTTGCCGTCGACAACGGCATATGGTCGCTGGTAGGCTATGCTCAATATTGCTGCAGCAGTATATGGGCCAATGCCTTTCAGAGATGTGACTTCCTGCCAGGTGTCCGGAATCTTTCCGTTGTAATCTTTGGCGACAGACTTGGCGGCCTGGTGCATGTTTCGTGCCCGGCTATAGTAACCAAGTCCCTCCCAGGCTTTGAGAACGGTTTGCTGATCGGCTTCTGCCAGGTGATAAATGGTAGGGAAAAGCTTCATGAACCGTTCGTAATACGGCATAGCCTGATCGACCCGTGTTTGCTGGAGCATGATCTCAGAAATCCAGATTTTGTACGGATCATCCGTATTGCGCCAGGGGAGATCGCGCTTGTTCACCTGGTACCAGTTCAGTAATTCAGACTGAAAACGTTTGATTTTCTCGTTATTCAACGGTCAACTGTTCAGGAGTGAAAAGTATAAAGTAGAAAGCGTAAAGTTTTTGGTTCAAAGCCAGACCGATTCAGTCATCGATGATTTAGACCAATCTGCAGGCTTACTCCGGATGTCCGCTCACCCGAAACCTGGAGCGCTTAAAACCCGAAACTACCTCGATCATTGTTGCTCTTCACCGGTTGCGTTAATTACGGTTAGCTGAACCGGTAAGGAGGATGCAGCTCCATATTGATCAGTTGCGATGACCTGGAAAGAGTTCTTGCCCATTTGTTGATCTGTTGGAGTCCATGTGAACATCCCGGTTTTCTCATTAATGTGCGCTCCGTCCGGCAGATCGACCCCAAGATAACGCACAAGATGCGGGTCTTGTCCATCGGGATCGATAGCATTAAAATTCAGCTGATATTCCTGTCCGACAGGGACGCTCTGCGGTTGAACCGGAGAAAAACGAGGTGGTTCATTAAATGTCTTTACCTGAACGGTGAAACTGGTGCTGTCAACCTGACCATCGTTACTGGTGGCAACAATTGTGAATGAGTGCAGGCCGATATCGCTGGCTCCAGGCTGCCAATAGAAGCCCTGTCCCTGAATTTTGGCATCGGTAATATGTGATTGATAATTGAAAGTCAATTTGTTTGCCGGGTAGTTGCCTTCCGTCTGGAGGGCAAGAACTATGGGATGCGGAAATGGCACAACCATATTGGGTATCGGTTTTATTTTTAACACCGATGTATCAGATGCGGCTGATGCAGTAGAAGGCATCGTGTTCTGCACATCGGTCCGGTTGATCATATTATACTGGCTGACCCACAATTGTGATTTATTAACCGTGTACAGATTGCCGGCACCCGTATCAGTCCGAACAGCAAACACTTTGTGGTTACTGTTACCCATCCATAGTTTACCCGACTGTGTGCGAATCACGTACCAGTCGTTCCATTTCGAGATGCTTTGAACAGGTTCCTGAACAGAGAAATAGCTGACAGTGTTGCCATCCTGTTTGATGCCGTAGATATGTCCGCCATCTGTACTGCCCAGAAGCTCGTTCTTGAGCAGAAATATGTGGCTGATATCGTCCCTGACCCGTATTTGTTTTTCAGGCTTGAGATTGCCTTTGTCCGAAGTATACATGTAAATCATGTGATTACTTCCGAGGGCCAGCAGCCGGTTGCTGGTTCCTTCAAGGTCCGTGATGGATGGCCGAACCCCCATGCTTGTCTGTGGAATTACAAATGTTAATGAACTGTCAACGGCATCCGGTGTTTTAAGTGAGATCTTACCGATACCGAGGCTATCCATTGCGAGATACAGGTTGTAACCCAATCTGTGCACGTCCTCAACCGTTGCCGGAAGTGTGGTTGAAGAATAGACGCCCAGCACCGATGTCGGTTCAAGAATGGTAAGCCGGCGTCCGTTGCCGAATAAATAGGCGAATCGGATATCCGAAACGATCTTATCGCCGCGTTGCTGCATATTTTGGGAGCTATAGAGCCACTCCAGGGAATCCTGGTAAGCACGGAACACGACCAGTCCCTCCGTTGAACTCAGAACATAAAAATGTGTCGGGCTGCTGCTTATCGTTACGATATCCGGGATTTTTAAAGCGAAACCCGGTTCCTTAACCAATACCGGCTGGGCATCGGCTTTATAAGCGGCGAGAGTAAAAATAGTGACAAGAGTGATAATCGTTGGGTGAAGCAACCTGTTTTTCATAACCAGTTATTTTTTTGGTACCAGGCAATGGTCTGGGCTATGCCGTGATCGAGATGATAATTTTGTCGAAAACCAAGTTCCCGTTTGGCCTTTTCAACCGAACAGGTCCATTCGAGAATCATTTCATTTGCTTTCTCACGGTTAAA
>DATFNI010000490.1:0-2947 GCA_035266485.1 Balneolales bacterium | reverse complement strand
CGGAGAACCAAGCATAGACAAAACCGATGTCCAGGAATCGGATATGATTGGTGTAACCAATGTAACGATTGCCCCGGCCGGTGGAACCAATACAAGCCTGGACGCCGATCTGTGGAATAAATATCTGGTTCCGGGTACTTTCGACACCCAGGCACCGGCAGGAAAAGATTCTGATATCTTAGTCGCCTCCTCACCATTTCCACTTAAAAGAGGGGCAACAGAACGATTCTCACTCGTGATAACGGCCGTCCAGACAAAGAGCCCAAATCGTCAGGATGACCGTATTGCCGACAACAGGAACCTGGATCAGGCTACCAAAGCCTATGATGCCAACTACCAGTTCGCTGTCGCTCCCTATTCGCCGGAAGTACATGCCGTCGCGGGAGACGGGTACGTGAAGTTGTACTGGGATGAAAGTTCGGAACAATCATTCGATCGTTATTTGTCTCGTATCACCGGTAATGGATACGATTTTGAGGGATATAGGGTCTACCGTGCCACGGATCCGGCCTTTGAAGATGCAAAAACGGTAACCGATGCATCCGGAAATCCCCAGTTTTACAAACCACTGGTTATCTATGACAAGGTCGACCAGTACAGCGGGTATCATCCGATACCAATCAATGGTGTGCAATATGATCTGGGCAGCAACTCCGGGTTACGGCATATTTATGTCGATTCCACAGTGACCAACGGGAAACGGTATTTTTATGCGGTCACAGCTTTTGATTTTGGTAATACAACTGCTGGCATCGCTCCATCAGAATCAGCGATTAAGATCAGTCAGAATGCCGATGGTTCGGTGACACTGGGTAAAAATGTGGTTGAGGTCCGCCCGTCGCCATCACAGGCAGGGTATATCAGCCCGGACAACCCGTTACCCACGTTACTAAGCGGTTCACCGGGCGGTTCAGTCAGCGTGACCGTAGCGGATCCTGCTGCCGTCAATGCGGGTGATACCTATGATATCGTCTTCCAGGATACCCTTGTCAAGTCGGGATATGAAAACATCCCCGATACCCTGAAGACCAAGAATTTTTCCCTGATCAATGTGACCAAAGGTAAGCAGGATACCCTCATCAAAGAGTCGAAAAACTTTAACGGTGAGGATAATTCGGTTGTCGATGGTTTGCATATCAATGTGAAGAATACCAGTGAGCTGAAGGTGAATACTGATCTGTCGGGCTGGCATTATGATAAGGCGAACCAGCAGAAACCGCCGCATAACTACGACTTTTCCGTCTGGAAAAACAATGCCAAATTGGCCGATTATGAATTGATAATAGGGGATCAGGTTGGTTTTGGAATGTCGACAGACACAACGGTTCAGCCCGTGCCCGGAAGTTTCGTTCATCTGCCTGCTATACAAACCAATTTCAAGATTTATAATACATACGACAACAAGGAGATTAAATACGCCTATGCAGACCTTGATAACACAGGCGGGGATGGAAAGTTGTCTGCGTCAACCGGGAATCTGGGATTGAATACAGATATTATTGTTCTCATTGAAGATTACTTGGGTAAGAAGAATCAGTTTACGTACCGTCTGCAGCTACGTCCGTTACTACAGAATGGTGTGGAAACTACCGTGAACCCACAGCCTGGTGATACCTTGTTCGTTCGGACAACCAAGCCCTTCTCAAGCCGTGATCGCTATGAGTTCAAAATTCAACAGCAGAATACGGCTCAGATCAGCGATACACTGGCAAAGAAACAACTTGCCGATATCAAGGTTGTGCCGAACCCATACAAGGTTACCAATCCGTATGAGCCGGCAATAACAACCAGTGACAATACCCAGCACCGTGAGTTGCACTTTACTCACATCCCCGTACCCTGCATACTGCGAATTTTTACGGTTTCCGGGTATTTGGTGAGACAGATCAACATAGAGAAGGGTAATCCAAATCTGTTCGGTGGCACCTACAAGTGGGATATGCTGACGAAAGACAATCTGGAGGTTTCCTATGGAGTGTATCTGTACCAGATTCATGCCGATGGCGTCGGCGACAAAATTGGAAAATTCGCGGTCATAAAATAAAAGGATGTTAGCTGTGAATAAGCTGATGAAATTATTAAAAAATGTTTTACTGGCGGCAGTCCTGCTGATGCTTGTAAGGCCTGTTTTTGCACAAAAAGTAAGCAAAGTGGGAACGACAGCGGCCAACTTTCTTGAAATTCCGGTTGGTACCCGTGCATCAGCTATGGGTGGTGCCGTAACAGCCACGATTGATGGTCCCACATCAATGTATTGGAATCCGGCGGGACTTGCTTCTTTAAAGGATAATGAGGTGTCCGCAGAAGCAGCAAACTGGCCTGCAGGTATCACCCATAGTTTTGTTGGTATCGCAATGCCGGCTGGAAATGGAGCTTTCGGAATCAACATCACGGCAATGACGATGACCAGCATGGAGGTGACAACCTATGATTATCCTGAAGGTACCGGTCAGACTTTTGCACCCTATTCCGTTGCTGTTGGAGCAACCTTTGCACAGTATTTGCTAAGCCAGCTATCCCTGGGTGCCAATGTGAAATTTATCCAGGAATCCATCATGGATACGAAATCAATGGGAATTGCATTTGACGTCGGTACCATGTACACCACACCGTTTCTGGGAATCCGTTTTGGAGTGGATGTCAGTAATGTCGGGCCCAAAATGAGGATTACCGGTGATGGATTGATCACCCCTGTGGATCTGGATCCCAATGGTCAGGGAAATTATAAGGGGGATGCCAACCTTAGAACAGATCCCTTTGCTCTGCCTCTCAAGCTCAGGGTTGGCCTGGCATGGGATGCTATAAAAACGAAACTATACAGAATAACAGTCGATGTCGACGGAAACAGTCCTACTGACAATGATCAGAGTGTCAGTGTTGGCGGAGAGATCTCATTCCTTAATGATCAGTTCATAATTCGTGGAGGGTTACCTGAACTGGGATTACG
>DATFNI010000489.1:0-7060 GCA_035266485.1 Balneolales bacterium | reverse complement strand
AGACGGTAGCCGTCCGGATGCTATGACCTATGTTCATAAATCAATCAAAAGACATATAAAAATAGTAGCTTATGACACAAACAGGTTTATCATTTCAAAACCGCCACCGTCCGCAGTCGGCCGTCCCCCGTCTGGAATCTTAATTGAATGCTTATCCCGAACTCATGCCAAAGACCCAACAGAAAAATCTGTGAAATCCCTAAATCCGTGTCCATCCGTGATTCAGACAATCTTTGATATCGTGGAGGCTCACGAGATCGAGTTAAAGTTAGAAACTAAAAAAGGTGCTGGAAGCACATTTATCATTCACTTACCGGCATAGCTGATATGAAAGTCAAAATACTGAATCTTACCATTCTGATTTTACTACTTACCGGGTCCTGTTATGCCCAGACAAAGGAAGTGGTTGACAGCCTGAAAAGTATGATTGCCACCACGAAAAATGATACCACTAAGATTAATGCTCAAATTGGCCTCTGTAATGCATACCGTTTTGGTAATAATGATTCCTCTATGTTTTACGGACAGCAGGCTTTGAAACTTGCCCGGAAGATAGATTATATACCCGGGCAAATACTGGCACTTTCCTTTTTGACCGGTCCGACTCAGCAGCAGGGAGACTATCCGAAAACGCTGGAATTAGGATTTAAAGCCATTCAGCTTGCACAGGAGAATCATTTAGAACGGTCTAAAGAATTAATGGGAGGGTCTGTTTTTACAACTACTGTATATGTGTTAACCGGAGCTGCATTGACCAATATGGCCAAAATGTACATAACCCTGAAAGATTATCCGAAGGCCATAAACTATATGTACCAATTAATTTCGTTAGAACTGGCCGGACCCAGTGATCCCGGACTTCCCTATGGGTATATGTACATGGGGGAATCATATTTGTTGTCCAATCAACTGGATTCAGCTTTATATTATGAAAATAAGGCTGTGAAAAATTTTGAAAAGCTGAACTATAATGAGCCGGCTGTCTACCAGAATCTCGGAGATATCGCCCTGAAATCCGGGAGGAATAACGAAGCCTTACGTTATTACAAAATAAGTGAACACAATGCAATTGAGGGTAAACAGCTGCGGGCTTTAACGTGGGCATACATCAGGATTTCAGGTCTATTTAAAACCATGGACCAACCGGATTCTGCCCTTTATTATGCTCATAAAGGACTTGAAGTATCACAAAATTTTGGTCAAAAGTCATCTACCCTTGCTGCAGCGAAATTGTTGTCGGGATTATATGAGCCCTTGAACACCAAAGAATCGCTCCACTATCTGAAAATAGCAGATGCTTACCGGGACAGTTTGTTTAGCGAAGCGAATTTAAGAGCGATACAAACCATAACTACCCGCGAAAAAGAACGTCAGCAAGAAATTGAAGCGGCAAAAGCTGCTTATCAAAACAGGTTGAGGTTATATTTACTGTTAACCGGGCTGGCTTTTTTGCTGTTAATCTCGCTCATCCTTTACAGGAACTATAAAAAAAGTAAAAAAGCTAATCAGACTCTTAAAAATACACTTGATGATCTGAAATCCACGCAGGCCCAATTGATCCAGTCCGAGAAAATGGCCTCGCTTGGAGAACTCACCGCAGGTATTGCCCATGAAATTCAGAATCCCCTCAACTTCGTAAACAATTTTTCGGAAGTGAATCGAGAGCTGATTGATGAATTACAGGAAGAAAGGGATAAAAAAGATCGCGATATCAAAATAGAGGATGAAATTCTGAGTGACATAAAAGTAAATGAAGAAAAAATACATCACCACGGAAAACGTGCAGATGCCATAGTCAAGGGCATGCTTCAACACAGCCGGGGCAGCAGCGGGCAAAAAGAACCGACCGATCTAAATGCGTTAGCCGATGAATACCTGCGCCTCTCCTACCACGGCCTCCGGGCCAGGGACAAATCATTCACCGCCGATTTTAAACTGGATGCTGACAGCAACTTACCTAAAGTAAATGTCGTACCACAAGATATAGGCCGGGTTTTACTGAACCTGATCAATAATGCGTTTTACGCCGTTTCGGAAAAGGCAAAACAAAATGGGAATGGGTACAAACCCTCCGTTATGGTAAGCACCCGTTCCATTATGTCCCCTTCAGGGGTCGAAATCCGGGTGAAAGACAACGGCTCCGGTATACCCGAAGAAGATAAAAAGAAAATCTTCCAGCCTTTCTTCACCACCAAACCAACCGGACAGGGAACCGGCCTGGGTTTGAGCATGAGCTATGATATTGTGAAAACGCATGGCGGGAAACTAACTGTGGAAAGTAAGGATGGGCAAGGAACAGAGTTTACCGTTCAGTTGCCAATTGTCTGAATCGCGGATTTATGGGATTACAGGATTACACGGACGACGAAGGACTGTTGACCGAAAACGGTAGCCGTCCGGATGCAATAGTCCGGGTTTATAACTTAACATGAGTTCGATATAAGAATGTAAGAACAATGGAAAAAAACAATGAAAGCAGTTCATCCGGCACCACACTCTCACTACCCCCACCCGTCATTCCCGACTCCGATCGGGAATCTGTCTGGCGGCTATTGTGGTACCTATTGATACGCTTTTCATGGAATAGCCAGGCAGGTTTGAGCCACGGCATAATGCAAAAGCTGCAAAACCCAGGTATGTCAAACCGTAAATTTTGTGTTTTTCAGAATGCCGGGATGCGTCACAACGGAGATTCTCCCGAATTTCGGGACAGGAATGACGGGCAAAAAAAGGGTTTTGGTCGTAGGATTTCGTTATCCCGAACTCATGCCAAAGACCCAACAGAAAAATCCGTGAAATCCATAAATCCGTGTCCATCCGTGATTCAGACAATCTTTGATATTGTAAAAGCACACGGGAGGAAAACTAACTGTCAATTCTCTGCACGCGAAGGAACCGAGTTTATAATTCAGTTGCCAGGGTAATCGATTTCATAATTAAATGATTTATATCTTTGATGAATTGCCTGAATATACCCATAAGACCAATTTTATTAAACTTTTTTAATTAATAAACCCCGTAAAATTTTCGATTCTTTAGTATGATAATAAAGACGTTAGTTAGCGGGTAAAACCTACGTAAGCTATTACTTAGCTATGGTTTGTTAACAACCGAAAATAGTGTAGGTTGTTACATATTTGATTGACCAGGAAATAAGAACATGCTCACAGATAACCTTCAGGAATCGGACCTAAGGCAAATTGTCAAAAGTCAGGAAGCACGAC
This sequence comes from Balneolales bacterium, assembly GCA_035266485.1. Classification (GTDB taxonomy): domain Bacteria; phylum Bacteroidota; class Rhodothermia; order Balneolales; family DATFMH01; genus DATFNI01. Next base: position 3,836 of record DATFNI010000489.1, on the reverse strand, counting down.
TGACTGCATTCACCTCTGTGCAGCAAGCGCTCGCAGCCAAAATGGATATGCAGGGCATTTATGAGCTGGTTGGTGATCGTATCCGTGAACTGTTTGATGCCCAGGTTACTATGATTTGCACTTTCGATTACGAGAATAAGGCAGAGCATTTTCAGTATATCTTTGAAAACGGGAACCGTTTGTACCCGGAACCACGACCTTTGGATAAAGTGAGCCAACAGATTATTAGTACACAAAAACTGATCAATATTGAAGAAAATGTGACGGGTGTTTTAAAAAACATTACGGGCGAAACACCAAAGGCCGATTCTGGTGCCAAGCTTCCTAAATCCGTGCTTTTTATCCCCCTTATCACTGGTGATACGGTTTGGGGATACGTTCACCTTCAAAACCTGGACCATGAACATGCCTTTAGTGAGTCGGATGTTGGATTTCTGAATACTCTTGCAAGTAGCATTGGTATCGCGATGCGAAATGCCGAGTCTCAAAAAAAATTGCAGAAAGCATCAAATGATTTACGTTCGGCACAGAAACAACTGGTTCAGCAGGAAAAACTGGCCTCTCTTGGGCAACTCACTGCTGGTATTGCTCACGAAATTAAAAACCCGCTGAATTTTGTAAATAATTTTTCAGATCTGAGCATAGAACTCATTGACGAGGTAAGAGAGGAATTGTCAGGCACAGAGCCCAAAATTTCCGAGGCACTGGATATTCTCCAGGATATCGAAGCCAATCTCAAAAAAATATTTGAGCACGGTACCCGGGCCGATGGCATTGTTCGGTCTATGCTTCAACATAGCAGGGGTGGCAGCGGAGACATGGAGCTTGTAGAGATCAATCAGCTGCTAAAAGAATATACTAACCTTGCTTTCCACGGCATGCGGGCAAATAAAAATCCAATCAATGTGGACATAGAATTGGATTTGGATGAAAATGCTGGAAAAGTCCCGCTATTCATTGAAGAGTTCAGCCGGGTTGTACTAAATCTTTGCAATAATGCCTTTGATGCCATGCGAGACAAGCTCACCACCCGAAAGGATCAACCCTCTTTGAATGACGGGAAGGAGTACAAGCCAAAGCTAACGATCCGGTCGAAACGATCGGACAAACACTTATCCATTGAAATAGAAGATAATGGAACCGGAATTCCGGCTGAGATAAAAAACAAAGTATTGCAACCCTTCTTCACTACAAAAAAAGGCAAGGAAGGAACCGGGCTTGGGCTTTCAATTACAAATGATATTGTCAAAGCGCATGGAGGCACCTTGCAAGTTGAATCGGAGGAAAATGGATTCACAAAGTTCGTTATTCACTTAAATAAGATATGACATATGAAATTTCTGGTAGTTGACGATGAACGAGACGTTGAAATGTTATTCCGGCAAAAATTCCGAAAAGAAGTCCGAAAGGGCCTGTTGGAACTGGAGTTTGCATTCTCAGGAGATGAAGCCTTAAAGATACTTCACAGCAAACAACCACCTGAAGTTGTTTACATATTCTCTGATATCAATATGCCGGGCATGACGGGATTTGAACTCCTGAAAGAAGTAAAATCCCAGTTTCCAAATATAAAGGTCAGCATGATTTCAGCATATGGAGATAACGAAAACTACGAACGTGCTATGAATTCAGGTGCAAAGGAATTTTTCACTAAGCCCATTAATTTTGATTCCCTTAAAGAAGAAATGTATCAGATCCTGGATAGTAAAAACTAACAAAAATCGAATCAACGGATGATGAATCAACAAAAAATATTGGTCGTGGATGATGAACCGGATCTCCAAATGCTGATTCTGCAACGTTTCAGAAAGCAAATTCAACAGGAAATTTACGAATTTTGCTTTGCCGAAAATGGTGAAGAGGCTCTCGCCATGTTGGAAAATTATGGTGACATCAGCCTGATACTATCCGATATCAACATGCCCAAAATGGACGGCTTAACTTTTTTGGCTGAGTCACAAAAACTGGATAATCCTGCTCTGAAAACAATTATCGTTTCGGCTTACGGTGATATGGAGAATATCCGAACAGCCATGAACCGCGGCGCCTTCGATTTTGTCACCAAACCCATAGATTTTAAGGATCTTGAAGTCACTATGGAAAAAGGCCTCAAGGAGATCGGATATATCATGCAGTCGCAAAAGGAAAAACAACTATTGAACGAAGTGAAATGGGATATGGATGTTGCTGCAAATATACAACAGAAGATACTCCCGCAGGACTTCCCTCCTTTCCCCGACCGAAAGGAATTTGACATCTATGCTGAAATGCATACCGCCAAAGAAGTGGGTGGTGACTTATACGATTTTTTCCTGCTGGACGACGAGAATGTGGGATTTGTAATTGGAGATGTTTCCGGAAAGGGTGTTCCCGCATCGATTTACATGGCTGTTTCGAGGACTATGTTGAAAGCAATAGCCTCACAGATTCATGATCCTGCGGAGTGCCTTAAAACCGTGAACACCATGCTCATTCCGGAAAGCCACATCACTACCTTTGTTACTGTGTTTTACGGAATTCTCAATACGAAAACCGGGATGATCAATTATTGCAATGGCGGACACAATTTACCTTACATTATTACACATGATGGGGTGATAAAACAAGTGGAAAACACGAATGGCCTCCTGCTTGGGAAAATCGACGGCATTGAATATGAGACTAAACAGATTCAGATGGAACCCGGTGATAAAATACTGCTCTACACTGATGGGGTACCTGAAGCTATGAATGAGGCCGGCGAAATGTATGAAGAGGAGCGTCTTGAAAAGTACCTGGCAAAGCACTATGAGCATGCCCATAAAAAGCTGTTGCGAGGCGTAATCGTAGATGTTTTAAAATTTATAAATAAAGCGCAGCAGTCTGATGATATCACGCTATTGGTATTGGAATACTCAGGAAATTAGTAATCTGACATACTTACTTCCCACTGGATTGAAGCAACAGGAATATCCTTGATCAATCGCCCCCCTCGTGCCGTTGATATTCCATAATCGCTGATCCTATCCGGCTTTCGAAATAATTTTATAACCATCACGGGTCCGACAAGCACAATCCTTACAACAGCCGTTTTTTGTAAAAGATCATCAAATACCTTAAACAACTGCACTCTTAATAGGTATTTACGGCCTTCCTGACATCTTGATATCTATACACTCATGAGAAAAACCGACCTCTCCGGTGCCTAATGGGTAAGATATCCACGTATCGCCCGTTAAACAGTAGATCAAACCATTAGTGTGACCGGCAGGCTCTTATGAACTATTAAGCTTTGTAAAATATCAAACCCCAAAAAAGCTATACCACTGCAATCCGTGATGATGCCCTCCCGCATCATGGTATCCTGCTATTGTTTACGTTCATTTGGGGCGCCAACTTTATTCTTGCCGAAGGAGCTTTGAAGCAGCTCGCTCCCATCTCGTTCAGTGTTTCCAGGTTTGCGATCGGCGGCATGGCCATGCTGGCTCTTTTATACATGCAAAGCTATTACGACGCTAGATCCACGGGCGAGTCATTCCGTTTTTTTCCACATATTGATGGAAAGGACTGGAAGCGCTTGTTGCTTGTGTCCATACTCGGTGCCACGCTTGCCCCATGGCTTGGGATCGAAGGGCTTGGATTAACAAACGGTGCACGCGCCTCGCTTTGGCTTGCTCTTGGACCAGCGATCAGCACTGGGTTCGGCCATATCTTCAGCACGGAGAAAATGGGACGCTATGGTTACTTAGGTGTACTGTTAGCCGGCCTCGGCACCGTGATACTCACCTATGATGGCATTCGACTCGAAAAAGGATACTGGCTTGGTGATCTTTTTCTTTTTACCGCCTTGTCTATGA
>DATFNI010000488.1:0-6379 GCA_035266485.1 Balneolales bacterium | reverse complement strand
TTCACCTTGCTGTACACCGATGTAAAATCAGGTGCCGTGTATGTGGAGGTCTGAACCGTGTCAAAACCGTCGGTCATGAAAACCGTCCAAATCAGGTCTGTGCTCTCACCGACCTTCAATCCGGCAGCTGACAGTAGATTATCCACTGTTTTGTAGGGCAGACTCAGCTGCGGGTCTTGCCCGCTGTTATCGGAATTCATCATAGCCAGCGTATTTTTGAAAGCGGTGTCCTTCGGAGTAGTAAGGGCCCAAATGTAGTGCACTTTGTTTCCGTCGTAATCTTTAGAGGTGCCCCATTGCACCGTGAGATTATGGTCGACAGTTACATCCGATCCGTTGGTGGGATTCAGAAGCTTGATTACGCGAACCGGAGAGGTCCACTGCGTGGAAACAAAGTCGCTGAGCGACCGGATTATCAATTTAAAATTACCGAAGGAGTACCACATGGCACCAGTGACTGATTGAAACTGGGAGCCTATGCGGATGTTTTCATTCAAATCTGCCGTCAGTTGTGCCACGGTACCATGATCGTTGGTACCATCATCGATCCGCAATCCCTGGTAGGTTGATATGGTATCGACAACACCTCCACCTTGACGCGAGCCAATTTCAAACTCGCCATAATCGCTTGGATAATCAGCCTGGTTTGTGGTGATCTTCACATCATTAAACCTGATCAGCATTCCTTCGTAGGGTTCTCCCCTGGCTTCGGTATTTGTTATATCCTGAGTCAGCAAATCCGGAATCAGCCCGCTAATATCGTTACCGCTCGATATCGTCGTCATTTTCGATACATTGAGATAAGTAACGTTGTAATTTTCAAAGACCGAGCCCTGGGTAATGGTAATCTTATCACCTCTCTTCAGTGATTTTACCCCTCCTGAGTCTGCATTCAGGAAAATACCAGACCATGGATCTTTGGCATCCTGAATTGCGATGAAACCGTCAGCCGAGTCGGCAACTACCCATGCAGTAATATTCATCGGCAGTGTCCCCAATCCTGCGAGAGGGCTATCGCCCGGCTTTCCATCTGGCGTTTTTTGGATCAGAGATATTGTGTTTACCTCCTGGTCCAGCACGATAAATGAATCATTGCTGCCCTGTGGATACATACCAACCAAACCATTATCATCAGTCGCTTCGATGTGGAATGAAACCGTTGAATAATTTGCGAATGTCGGGAAGTCGTATGTATATGCGTCCCCTGCTCCATGCTGCATATCGACTGATGTCGTATCCGTACCATGGATATAGATCAGCTTTACGGATACTAAGTTGGCTCCGTTATTCGGCGTTACATCAACTGAAAGATGAACCTGATCCGTTGAAGTGGGCGTATGGTCGGAAATGGTATAATTCGCGAATGAGGGTGGATATCCAACAATTTCGAGATCATTGGGCCATTCAAATCCATCGATACCGTTTTCATGCTTAACGTCATTCAGCCAAACAATCCCGTCATCAAACGGATTAATAGAGAATGACTCCTGGCCGGATGCGTTCAGGCCATCCGGGTTATCACCCGACATGGTTATATAACCGCTCAAATTTACGATTGCTCCCGGTGGAGGAGGTTCAAATGTCCCGTCTTGCGTGTGCCGGAAATTGTATCCCGTGCGATAGGTTGAGCGGTCGTTACGGTAGCGGAGGGAAGTATCATAAATATAGATAAGATTATCACCCTGCTTGAGAGCCCAGTTCGGGCGATCACCCAATGATACGTTGACTACCGTTGCATTTGTGATCTTGACATAGCTGTTGACATATTTTTGGTAATTAGACAAGTCTGCCTGCATCGTACCGTCTGAGTTCGCCAAATTCAGCTCTTTGACCTGGGCATCAACCGGTTTCAAAAGATTCTGGTATCGAGCTGGCAGAACATTACCGACCAATAGATCAGGCGTAATATCCGTAATAGATACCAGATCGAATTGTGCCGTATTATAGTAGAACGTGAGCTTACCCGTAACATCGACGACAGTGCCTCGTCCTAAGTTTTCTATTAAATTGTAGTCGGTTTCCACGATCTGCATGGACATGCCGTCGCGTCCCATGGAAGCCGCCGATGTGTCTGTAACAAATACGTTGATGCGGCTAATTGAATTACTGCTTTCGGTATAGGTTGCAAGCCCCGAATCTTTGGGATAGGAAGATATAATTGCGGTAAAACTTACCAGTGAATCGGTATATTGCTGATTGGGTATTTGGTCCAGGGATGTCAAACTTGTATAACTGTTCAAATCCCGGATTGTAACTTGTTTGGCTGTCTGCGCATGGCTGACACCCAAACCAACCACTAATAATAACAGACAGATACCGATCATTCGGATAGCTGCCAAATGTAGCATTTTGGTCATGACTGTTCCCTCATTTTTATTATTTAACTAAAAGAGCTAACTATTTGATGATAGCCAGCTTGCCCCTCTGGACTTTTCCTGTGTCCAGATCCTTCACTGTGTATAGATAGAGACCGGTCGATAGATTTTGCCGGCTCTCACTCAGCAGATCCCAGGCATGTTCCCCTCCTGAAACAACCCTGTTATCTGCACTGAAATCGTTAAACCATCGAATATTCCCGTTATAGGTGGATGCATCGTGGTTTAACTCTGCTACGATTTCACCGGCCAGTGTATAGACTCGAATCTGTGCATGTGCCGGCAGATTGTAGAAGATTATTTTGCGCGTGAGTTCATTTCCTCCATCCCACGCAGCATTTACCCGGTAGGGATTTGGATAGACTCCAACCTTATAGTCTGAGCTCCCAAATTTTGTATTAACCGTTGTCCCTGGGAACACCCGTACTGCGTTTGCATTCCGGCTCGATTCCAATGAGCCGACAGAGACCGTGCTGTCTCCTCCTCCATTATCGAATGCAGTTACCGAAAACTGGTATTGCCAGCCGGACAACAGATCCTTCATCTCATATTTGTACCAATAATGTGTGGTATCGCCCTGGAAAACCACCGGGTTGTTTAATCGAACATCAGAGAACCCGTTATTGAATCCGATGTCGTTCCCGGCCGAGTCGTACTGGGCAACCAGTTGGGCGTTGGTAGAGATCGTACCCTTGATGTCATCTCCCAGATTGGATCGATATATGCGATATCCTTCAAAATCCTTTTTACCTGATACCGGATCAATTGAAGACTCCGCCCGCCGATCCCAATAAATAGTGGCTTCACCATTTCCGGCTGTGATGTGTATTTTAGGACTGCGTGGCGGTTCTGGTATCAGATAGCGATCCAGTTTCCCATTATTGTTTATATCCTCACCCGGATCAAGTTGGCCATTATGATTTTTATCCTCGCCATAAAACGTACGGAAGGCCCAGTCGATATTTGCAACCAGGTTAGTACGGGTGTCCTCGTTATCAATTTCTTTTGATGTTTGGCCGTTGATGATGTTGAATCCCTGGTACTTTGGCGGCTTCAGCGCACCCACAAAAGCAAAATAGACATCAAACGACTCACCGGGAGCTATCCTTGAGAACGGACCTATGGAAATCATTGAGATGTAGTTCCCATTTGCAGTTGTTCCGTCTGTTCGAAGTTTCTCCCGGTAACTGTCTATTGGGAAGGGGGTTGCCATTCGGCTGTAGCGATCCTGATCATCGATCGGTGCCCTGAAATCTCCTGAGCCGGAACTGAACAGCCAATAATTCGGCCCGATTCGCGGAGCACGCATGCCTTTGGATTTTAGAAAATCACTATTCGTTGGAAAATAGTACTGGTTCCGATACTCCGATCCGATCAACGAGATACCACCATAGGTGTTGAGGCTGGGGTCATCCGTCGAACCGGAGTCAAACACATAGATGGTATAAAGACTGTCCAGGTATCCTACCCCATTCTTGTTAAAAAAGGCCGATCCGGTCTCAACGGCACTGTTCACATTTCGATCCACCAGGTCGGCATACATCCCAACATAAACACTGTCCCATTCCGCGTCGCTGTGGTTGGTTATTCGGTAGCGAAGGATGCTGAATGATTCCGTAAAGCTGAAATTCCAGTTGTAACTGTCCAGTTCTACATCAGCATAGAGCGGATGATCGTGATTCGAAATGGGGATAGACCCCGTTTGGGTCTGAACCGAAACTCGTTTATCTGAGAAATAAGCAATTAAATCCTGATGACTGACAGCAAGGGGCGAAAAAAGAGGGGAATCGGTCAGTGACGAACGTTCTTCAATCGGCGTCCCGTCGTTTGTGAACTCAAAACCTGCCTTGCCTGTTGCGTAACCGGCAGAATTCGTTACGGCTGCCGTAGAAACCAGCAATTGCGAACCGCCACTATAGGCACCAATCCATAATCCCGCCTCGAACAAATGTTCCTGACCGGAATTCAGCGGATACTCCATACTGGGTTCACCACCAGGATTATTGCGAACATCCGGTTTCCCAATTGTTCCTACATTAGTTATCGACAAGCCGATATTTCCAAAAGAGGTTGTTTTCCTGTCAAACACTTGTTGTCCAAAAACCGGACCGGCCAGGATAACGACCCCCATTACAGCGGCCCAAAAGCCGCACTTCTTGACTTTCATCCTCTCTCCACATAAAAAAACTTCTTTATATCCTCCGAACCCAAAGATATCAGCCTTGAATTCAATGTCAAAGCTTTCTGAATAATTTTGTAATTTCTTTACATGGAGTGGGTAGTAGTGTGCACCCCAGCCGCGCAAAAAAAACAGGCATTTTTGCATAAAATGTAATTTTTATATCCCTCTTTTTACTGTTAAAAAATTGTTAAAGGGGCATTATCAAATTGCAATCAGTGATCGAATGGACGCAATCAGCCGTTTCTTATTCTTATATTTTCGCGGCAAAAAATTTATTCATTTACATGCTACAAACTAGACGTATTTGTCCAGTGTGTGCAATCATCATCTAACACAGAGAATCCCGGTTCGTTCTTGTAGGGTTGCCGTGTGATTCCTGGTATGCAAAACAAAAAACATAAATCAACTAACGTCATTTATGAAACGTAGTTTACAAATTCTTCTACTGTTGTTGGCCGTACCTTTTATGGCTATGGCTCAAAATACCTATACCATTTCCGGTAAGGTAGTTGATAAGAGCAATGGAGATCCGTTGCCAGGGGCAAACATAATTTTGATGGGAAGCTCCTATGGAAATGCATCTAACACAGACGGAACATTCAAGATTACCGATGTTCCCGGTGGCAGTTACAAGGTCAGGGTTTCTTATGTAGGGTTTACAGCACAAACCATTTCCGTTGACCTCGATCACAATGTAAATCTCGGAACGATAGGTCTCCCGGAATATGAATTCTCCAAAGAAGTAATTGTCAGTGCCAAACGTGCTGTTTTCCGTAAGACTCCGGTCGCGTTCACCGACATTAATAAAGAGGAACTTCAAAAGGTTACCAGCAGTGGGCAGGATCTTTCCATGGCTGTCGCCAATGTCCCTGGTGTTTATGCTACCGTAGGGGAAGGTGGCATCGGGGATTCCCGCCTGACGCTCCGCGGGTTTAGCGACAACAACATCGGGATCCTGATCAACGGCGTTCCGGTAAATGATATGGAAAGCGGGCACATGTATTGGTCCGACTGGGCGGGTATCGCACAGGTGACCAATAACATCCAGGTAACCCAGGGTCTTGGTGCCAATCCACTTTCCACACAAGCTGTCGGTGGTACTGTTAATATTGTAACTTCCGCCCTCCAGGCTCAAAAGGGGGGTACCATCACTCAACAAGTCGGTGATTTCGGGTTGAACCACACCTCAGCCAAATACAACACCGGCATCATTAACGCCAACAACGGCGGCAAATATGGTGTAACGGCTTTGGTATCCCGCGAAACAGCCAACAGCTTTTTCAACCACAGTAAGTATAACGGTTTCACCTTTTTCTTTACGGCCGGTTATAATAAGGGGAACAACACCATCAACTTTACCGCATTGGGTTCCCCTCAGCAGCATGACCAACGTTATTCCTATGAAAAGATCAGCACTTGGGATACCTATGGTCTGAATTATAACCCCAACGTTGGTGTCGTCGGCACCGGAAATGCTCAACGGTTCATTAACGAACGTGTAAACTACTACTTCAAACCGGTATTTTCCCTGGATGACACTTATAAGTTCAATGACAACTCTTACCTGACTGCCACCCTTTACTACAGTTGGGGAACAGGTTGGGGATCTGGTCCTCTGGCGCAATACGGGTACCATGAAAATACCAATCCGGAAACAGGCCTTCTCGATTACAACCAGGTCTTTGCAGACAATATGAGTCATGCTGACTCGGTTTACAATGCCCAGGGGCAAATAGTAACGGGACATGGTTCACAAGGAATCCTTCGCAGATCCTGGAACAACCACACCTGGTCAGGGATCATGGCCAATTACACCAACAAG
>DATFNI010000487.1:0-5825 GCA_035266485.1 Balneolales bacterium | reverse complement strand
ACCACGGGTGATTGTGCCAGGAGGTCATGGCGGCAAACCACATCTGCCAGTCAAGGCGGATATGGTAGGGTGCCATCTGTGGGGGACGCCGTTTGGGATCGCCCGCCTTAGCCTTGAATTCATACGCTTTCCAGTCGGTATTCTCGCCAGGTTGTGCATCGGTCGTGCCTTCGAGGATGATCTCATACCGCTTGCGGCTCACGCTTCCGAAAGCTCCGTAAGTATTGACCAGGTGAAACGGGTTGAAGCTGAAGTTCATCATCTGGTAACGGGAGATCATATTCATGGCAGGCTGGATGCTCATGTAAATGATGACAGCTGTGAACAGTAAAATTATGACATAGAATGCCTGAGGCATCGGATGTGTGGCAGGAACTGCGACAGGAAGTATGTAGGTTATCACACCATCGCTGAAGCCGCTGAAGGCAAGAAGCAACGTCATCCAGTTCAGCCATGCATAGTTTCCGCTCGCGACCAGGTAGAGCTGGGAGAGAATAATGCATGCGGCGGATATCGAAGCAACGGGCTGGGGCGCAAAAAGTCCCCATACGGCTACAAGTTGAACTACATGGTTGAAGAATGTTTCTGCCTTATGCAGCGGCCGAGGCAGCCCGTGGAAATACCAGCTCAGCGGATTGGGCAGGGGCTGGGTCTCGTGATGGTAACTCATACAGGTTAGGTTGCGCCAGCATCGGTCGCCGCGCATCTTGATGAGTCCGGCGCCGAATTCTACCCGGAACACGAGCCAGCGGATGATCCAGATCACAAGAACAGGCGTGGCCATATCCAATGGCCCGAGGAACATGCAGTAAAACCCGGCCTCCAGCAGCAGCGACTCCCAGCCAAAACCGTAGAACGTCTGTCCCACATTGACGATCGAGAGGTAGAGTGTCCACATAATAAACCAGACGATCATGTATAACCAGATGGGTGCACGATCCAAAATCCCGGAGACAGCGATTGCGGAGAGGATGATTCCCGACCATGCCACCCGGCGAAAGAAGCGATCCGAATAGTGCCAGTGGAAGATACTGGGAGTTTCAAGCATGTTCCGAAGTTTGAGGTACCTGGAAACAGGTAATAAGCCGTTTTCTCCAACAAGGGCCGGAAACTGATTCAGGGCGACGGTGAATCCCAGTAGATAAATTAGGCCCAGTGACCGCTCAATGACAAGACGTGCCAACTCATAATGACCGCTGTAGAGACCTCCAAACATGTAGTACCTGTCGTTTGTTCATCCATTTACAGATGCGTAACAAAAAGAAAGGGGAAAGAATTTTAGGTTCTGAATGATGGATTTTGAAATGGGGAAGATTTAGCCGCGGATCTGCGCGGATTATCTATTCGGGCAGTTAATAGAAATAGCTTTGAGAGGAGGTCATTTAGGGCAATGTGGTAGCCTCATGTTTTTTCGCAATTGTCTATAGAACGATCGTTTCCTATTAAAAACGAGATTGCCGTGTCACTGGCTCTGACTCGTCCCTCGCACTAACACATCTTTTAATTCAAAATTCATAATTCAAAATTCAGAATTCCAATACCTCAGCAACCATTTTTTGTAAGAAATCCCGCTTGTAATAATCATCATCCACAATTTTACCGTCGAATACAATGATGTCGAGGTCAATGGTACGCGGGCCGTTTTTGTTGGCAGTGCGGATACGGCCGAGCTTGACTTCCAGGGTTTTTAACTGCCGGCGGAGTTTATCCTGGCTTGATCCGGTTTCCAGAAGGACGGTACCGTTCAGAAATTTTGGCTGATCTTCGTAGAGGAGGGGTTCGGTGTAGATGAACGTGGATTTTTTTTTGATTCTTCCGATCGATGCCAGTCTCTCGACCGCCTTCGCAACATTTTTTTCGGGGTCGATGTTGGACCCGAGCGATATGACGGCCAGGTGCTCAGTCAAAGTCGGAGAGTCGAACGATTAGGTTATCACAATAACGAAGGCAGTTGGGCTTTTCCAGAACCACACGCACCTTCTTCACACCGTCGTAAGAATGCACCAGGTTGTAGATCATGCCGGCCAGGGCCTCCACCATGTTGAAGGATGATTGCTCCACTTCGCGGATAATGTCCTTAGTTATTGTGCGATAGTTGACAGCGTGTTCTACAGCATCATCTGCAATGGCTTTGGATGCGTCGTAAGTGAATGCCACCGAGATGACGACATCCTGCGGTTTTTCCCTTTCCCAGTCATTAAATCCGATGATTGTACGCATTCGAAGACTTTTTATCTCAATTTCCAGATCTCTTTGGCTCATAATCCGTTATGTTGTGGCTCGTCGGCTGTTGTACTTTATAGAAGAATATTGAAAACGATGCATCAGTGCCAGCAGAAGCGCGTATGTTGCAGTTTCCTCATGATTGTGAATTTGATTGCGTCATAACAAGGAGGTGTGTAGTGAAGTTCCTGAGGAATGTTTAGATCTGAATCGAGAGTGAAAATGGATTCACTTGATGATTCATAACGGCAGATGGTCTTAACAGAAAAATATAAAATCGTGATTTACCCGTAATCCCTGGTTCAATCTGCACAAAATTCCGGACTTCGAAAAGAATCCTGCTGATATCTTTACAAGTCTTCTTAATTAAAAAGGTCTGTGGTCGATAAAATAATATATACATGTATAAATTTACGTAGGAATATAAATATTAGAAATCTGTAACATTTAGTGAATTAGTGTCTCCTATATGAAAAAGGCGTTTGCAATAACTGCTAAAAGGGACAGTTGTGTTTCCCCCAAAAAACTTTTAGGAGAACTGATTTTGCTATCTGTCAGTAAAGAGCAGAGAGTAACACCGGCGGCTTTAAACATAAAAATCATATGAAGCGCATAGCATTTATCAATCAAAAAGGTGGAGTTGGAAAGACAACGAGTGTTGTCAATGTGGGTGCTGCACTCAGTCTGCAGGGATATAAGGTGTTAATGATTGATATGGATCCCCAGGCTAATCTGACCTATTCGTTACGTATGGCGCCTACGCGGGTTTATCCCACGATATATCAGGTAATGAAAGGACAGGCATCGATACAGGAGGCCATAATCAAGCATGAGAACATTGACATTATTCCATCGTCCATAGAATTATCCGGAGCAGAAATGGAACTCGTCAATGAACCCGGACGGGAAATGCTGCTTCGTCGCGCAATCAATGGAATCAGCGGTTACGATTATGTACTAATAGACTGTCCACCCAATCTCGGACTATTGACACTCAATGCGTTTACAGCGGTCAAAGAAGTATTCATCGTCTTACAATCGGAATACCTGGCTCTGCATGGCCTCTCAAAACTTTTAGATGTAGTCAAGGTTGTTAAGGAAAGGCTAAACAACGAAATAGAAGTCACTGGTGTCATCTGTACCTTGTTTGACAAGCGGAAAAATTTGAACAAGGAAGTGGTCGGGCACATCAAAGAACACTTTGGAAGCAAGGTTTTCAAAACCATTATCCGTGATAATGTGGCATTGGCTGAAGCACCCAGCTTCCACAAGACGATATTTGAATACGATGAGGATAGTTACGGTGCAGAAGATTATATGTCGCTGTCTAAGGAAATCACCAACGGATATTTGAATCATTAATAACATGTTTGCACGAAGAAGTTTGGGCGATAGTCCTTTCGAACATGAATCCAGTGATATCGGATTGCTGGATTTTATCGGAAGGGGTATTGATGAGTCGGTTACGCCCGTTGCTATTGAAATTCCTGAGATAGAGACTGTTTCAACTGAGATAAAACACGATAAGAAAACAGTCAGTTATTATCTGGAAACGGATCTGGTCAAACGTGTAAAAGCTTTGGCCACGTTGACTGAACAAAGTTATTCCAGTCTCGTTACGGAGGCCCTGAGAAAACTTTTGAAGGAGTACGGGTTTTAAAAGAGCGATCAGCTTTCAGCCAAATCCCATTTTGTGCCTTAACACCTTACTCTCTTTGTGCCTGATCAATCTTCTGCTATATTGGTCCTCGGTTAAGATAGCAGAAAATTGATAATCATTTACTCCTCAAGGCATGAAACGGATCTTATCTCACTTTTTTGTTCTGGTGATGGTGGTATGTCTGTGTCTGTTTGCCTCACTCGTACCGACTTTTGCACAGTCCTCATCCAATCTGAAAATTGTCAAAGCCGACAATCCCGATTACATCTACGCCGGCCGGATTGATTTTTCCCGTCCGGATGCCCCGAAATTTTATTGGGCCGGGAATTCAGCGACGATAGGTTTTACGGGGCGCAGACTCAGCGTTATTCTCGATAACGCAAAGGGAGATAATTACTTTGATATTATTATCGATGGAAATGGGGCTCACCGTCATGTCATCAAATGTGTGAAAGGGAGACACCTTTATACCGTCGCACAAAATTTGAAGGATACGAGGCACACGGTTGATGTTTTTCGGCGAATTGACCCGCCTTTTTCGGGTACTAAGTTCGAAGGTATTGAGATAGGAAAGAGCGACTCGGTATTTCGTCCCGATATTCATTATAAATTCAAAATCGCGTATTACGGCGATTCGATAACCTCGGGATATGGCGTGCTTGATACCACCGGGGGTAAGCACGGCGGCGATCCGGATATGATGGATAATTATGTTGCCTACGATGCGGTAACGGCCCGCCATTTTGATGCCGACTACCGCAGCATCTCCAGAAGCGGAATAGGCATCATCAAAAGCTGGTATCCTCTGACCATGCCGCAGATGTATGACCGTCTCAATCCTAATGATCCCAACAGCCATTGGGATTTCTCAAAATGGACGCCGGATATCGTTGTGATTAATCTTTTTCAGAATGATTCCTGGCTGCTGCCAAAAGAGAAAAACCCGCCGGCAAAAGAGCAGATCA
The DNA here is from genome assembly GCA_035266485.1 of Balneolales bacterium. Classification (GTDB taxonomy): domain Bacteria; phylum Bacteroidota; class Rhodothermia; order Balneolales; family DATFMH01; genus DATFNI01. The sequence goes on along the minus strand of DATFNI010000487.1, from coordinate 977 downwards.
TTGAGGCGTATATCCATTTTGTTGAGACCTTGCGATCGAAATACCCGCAAGCTGATTTCATCTGTATGCTGGGCAACATGGATATTACCAGGAAAGGGTCACCATGGCCGGCTTATGTGGAGACGGCAGTCAGCCGGATGAGGAAGAAGGGCGATCATCACATCTATACACTTATCGTACCGTATAAGCATACACCCGGACACCCTCACGTGGCCGAGCAGAAATCGATGTCTGAGATGCTTGATAAGAAAATTTCAGAAATTAGGAATTAGAAATTTGGGAATAGAACACGGATGACGCGGATAACGCGGATTTTCGCGGACATAATATATATTGGCAGGGGCGATTTGCGAATCGCCCCTGCGTTTTTCAATACTCACATTCATCGGTGGCGATCTGTGTTATCCGCGTCATCCGTGTTCTATTCTTCCCTCGTTACTACGGTTTAACAACGGACCAGCCTTCTGCTTCGCGGATGATCAGTTCGCCGTTGCCGCTGGGCACGACTGATATAAAGGGATACAGCTTATCGAGGCTGAGGTGACGTTCGTGTAATGTATTGTTACACTGGGCCAGAATGACGCCCTTGTCATGCAGTTCCTTGAGCTGTTTGCCGAATTCATTGCCTTTAAAATAGATATTGGTCCCGCCTGCATACGCGATGAGTTCTATGGTCAGCTTTCCCTTCAGACGGGGATCATTCAGCACGTTTTTGATATTGCGCAAGGTCCTTCCCATGACCGACTTGTCGGCCACATCAATCTGATAGATAGCATTGTAGTGTGCTTTCGTTGCCTGGGCCCCATGAAATTCACTGGTTGATGATTGCGCCATTGCCGGAGACATGGTCATGGCGGTAAGAATAAGAGCGGTAATTATGGGTAAAAAAGATAGTTTTTTCATTCTGATTCTATGTTTGTTTTAGGTGGTTTTTGGTGTGAAACTCAATGTTTTTGAACCGGGAGGAAGCCATATTT
>DATFNI010000486.1:0-7270 GCA_035266485.1 Balneolales bacterium | reverse complement strand
TTCCTTTTTAAAAACGACCTCGATCACAGTATCCACAGTTTCAGGATCTTTATGGATGCCATGAATTGTGAATGTCTTATTAGAATTCAGGGTGTAAGACAGTTTCTTTTTAGAATACAAATCCTGGCAGGAAACAATCGTATTCGTAACAAATGGCAAAGTGAAACTACGCCCTTTGTATTCTTTCAGAAGATGTATAAATAGTTTATTGCCCTTATAAGTAAAACCATATTGCTGGTCCACAGGATCCCAGGGGCCTGCCGCAGTGCCATAAATACTATCGCCTACCTTGTCCAGCCATTCTCCTATCTGTTTTAGAACATTTACCTGGCCAACCGGGATTACTCCATGCCGGTCAGGACCGACGTTCAATAATAAGTTGCCGTTTCTGATCACCGCATTCACCAGGTACGTGACTACCTGGTCAGCTGTCAGCAGATTTTGTTTGTAAGTATAACCCCAGGCAGTTTTATTTAGCGTTAAATTTTTTTCCCAATATTCTTTTCGGATAGGACCTTTTATCGTTGCAAATCCTTCTTCGTTGGTATAATCTCCTATCCATCCGCTGCGTGCATTAGATAATATATAGGGCTGATATTTTCTCACCATTCCCATGATGCCAAGGTATCTTCCATGTGCAGCCGAATCTGTACCTAATACGCCATAATTACCTGCCCACGGATTATTCGGATCGCGATATTTTCCCGGTTCCCAAAAGTTAGCTGCATCCCGGTCTGTTCCCTGAAGACCCAACCATCCTCCATCCCACCAGAGATCATCTATAGGTCCGTATTGCGTCATCAGTTCTTTTACTTGTGCATATAATTCTTCTTTCATGATCAAAGCATTTTGCTTGTGCCATGCAGCCGTCTTGATTCCAAATTTATTGGGCTTTGCGTCTGTTCCCGTTACATCAAAATATCCGGGATAACGCCAGCTCAGTAATGAATAATAAAGACCGATGCGCATACCCGCTTTTCGGCATGCTTTTACGTATGCTGCTACCAGGTCTCTTCCTAATGTTTGCTGGGTGGTGATTGAGTTGGGGAAGCGGCTATTGAACAAGGCAAAACCATCGTGATGCCGTGTAGTAAGCACCATGTATTTCATTCCGGCGCTCTGCGCGATTTTTACCCATCTGGAGGGATTGTAGTTGTCGGCATCAAAGTATTTCCCATTCTGCGGATAGGCTGCCTTAATGTAATCCTGATATTTTAACCCTTTGTTGTATAAATACCATTCACCCTGGCCATACACTGAATACACGCCCCAATGAATAAACATGCCGAATTTGGCATCTTTAAACCATTGCATAACAGAATCAGGTTGTTGTGCAATGCCCATATCGGTGATACGCTGCGCGTATAATGTTGATTTTATACAAAAAATGAAAAAAATCGAGAGCCCGATTTTTTTCAGCGTGTTAAGCCCCGGAGATCCATGGTATAGCATGTTTCGCTCCTATATTTTTTATAGAAAAGTTTTATTGTTGCCGCCACCGAAATAAAATGTCAATACAAGATTTCCACCTGGAGAACCTACAGGAACCTTAATGCACGACTTTATTTGATGAATTTCATTTTTGCACATGAATTCATTTAAGATACAACCACACAATTACCTGTAGATATCAATTTTTGGCCTGGCCCTGATCTAAAAATGTATACTCACCTGTTTGCACATTTAAAGTCCAGGGTTTGGGTTCGGGCAACCACATGTTACCATCGCCGATCTGCAAAGGCATCCACAGGTAACGGGAATCCCAAAGGTTTTTCGGTTTCCAGATATCTGCCATAAAAATTACTGATGTCTTTTTGCTTCCAACTATTTTTAATAGCATCGTGGATTGCGCGCCGTACGTATTTGAGTCGGGAGGCGCAATATTCTTAAACGTCGACCACGGTCCTTCAATAGATTTAGACGTTGCGTACACATTGGGATTGGCCCGCCAACCCGATAAATGAGAGCCCATTACGTAGTACAGTCCTTTATAATGCACTAATGCCCCACCTTCAAGCGGTTCCTTAATAAAGCTGACTTGCTTGTCAACGTTGAGATAATCATCTGATAGTTTTGCAATAAAGAATCCCCCCGATGGTCTGCTTTCAAAAATCAAATAAGCACTCCCGTCATCGTCGATAAACTGGCCAATATCGCGGCTTTCTTTCCCCAAAGGCCTAAAATGTCTGACGAATTGATAAGTGCCATCGACAGAATCACTGACTGCCACCCCCACTTCAGCTTTGCGGTAATGATTATCATCCAAATGGAAATACATAACATAGTTACGGGTTTTAGCATTATAAAAGACCTTAGGCCTTTCTAAAACCCATGTTTTCGGGTTGAATCCATCGGGAGCCGAAAACTGGATTTTCTTTCTGAATGTCCAGTGAATCAGGTCTTTTGAAGAATAACAACCCACATAACGGTAAAGGGGATTGTCGTCTTTAGCCCTGTATTCGCCAAACCAATAGTATGTATCATCTAATTTTATGACTCCTCCACCATGTGCCTGAATCTGATTTCCATTATTGTCGCGCCAGACGGCACCCGGAGTTATAATGCTATTTGAAAAATTGTGTTTCTTTTTTGCCGTATTACAACTGATAAAAATAAAACAGGTCGTCAGTATGAAAACGAATATTTCATAATTTTTTAAAAATTTCATAAGTCAAATATATTTGATAAATCTTTTAATAAAATATGGGACGTTAGCCATAGCTCCATTAGCAAGTAAACATACTATACATTTTGTATCTGAATAAATCATAATAAAATTTGTCCCGACACCATCAAAGATTATTGCTTTTAAAATCAGAACGGGTGTTTTGCAAAGCCTTCTTAAAATCAATTCATCCAAATTTTAATTTTAAGAAACACCATTTTTAAACGATGATTCCATTTATTCGAATGGTATATAACGTATCTGACACTATTGCTCTTTTTACAAAACTATTGTTTGGAGAACCTTAATATTGCCCGTTTTAAGCAGAGACAGCGCATTGCCATTGGGGTGAGGTGCATTTTCGATTTACCGGGTGGTTCAGGGTATCTGTTGATGATATTAATCTTGAAACAATAATCGGGCCGCTGTTTCCATACCAAAACAAGGCTTAAAATATACAAATTTAAGACAATTTTGTCTTAATTAATTATGGCAGAAAGACTTATGACGGCTGATCCAACAAAATGCCTGACTCTTCTTCTTATTGGAGACGACCCTGAAGTCTGTTCATCAATCAAAGCGTCCCTTACCGATGGGTACGAGCATGTAGATGTCGGGTACGCCGATACCCTACCCGATGCATCCCGTAAGCTGAAAGGCCGTGACCGCTACGATGTCCTCCTCATCGATTTCCCATTACAGACGGCTGGCGAAGAACAGCTGTTCTCATGGATCATGAACCAAACCAACACCACTCCGGCCATCCTGTTGACAGATGACGATGACAGCTCATTTGTAACAGAGGTGTCTTCCCTGGGCTATAGTTTGGATTACCTGCCGAAGCATAGAATGGATCCATTTCTGCTTAAGAAAAGCATCCATTATTGCATGGAGCACAAACGATTCAGGCAGTACCTCAACAAATCGGAAAGACAGTACCGGGAACTCTTTGTCATCAATCCTGTTCCGATGTTTATTTATGACATGGATACCTACCGGTTCCTCGATGTTAACATGGCTGCCATAGTAACATACGGTTACAGCAAGAAGGAATTCCTCACCCTTACCATTAAAGACATCCGGCCGAGTAGGGACCTTCCAAAGCTCGAAAAGATTCTGCAGGAACAAACAGTCAGCGATGAGTTATCCTATCGTGGGATATTCACGCATATGACAAAAAAAGGCGATCTCATCCAGACAGAGATACAAAGCAAGTTTACCACTGTAAACGGGAAAAAAGCCAAGCTGGTGCTGGCCAACAATGTAACAGAGAGGCTGAGAACCCAGGAAGCTCTCCGATTAAGCGAACAGCGGTTCAAGTCGCTGGTACAGGACGGAAGCGATCTGATCACTATCCTCAATGAAAACGGGGTGTACCAATACGTTAGTCCAACTTCGAAAAACGTTTTGGGAATTTCACCGGAGACATTTCTGGATACGAGTTCACTGCACTATATCCATTCGGAAGACCGGGGCAGAGTGATCGATGAGTTAGCCGACCTCCGGGAAAAAAGACACATCCACTTATCGCCATTCAGACATGTTGATGGGGATGATAACTGGAGATGGCTGGAATCGACGATCACGTACATGCTCGATGACCCGGCAGTGCGCGGTATTGTAACCAACTCACGCGACATCACCGAAAAGATGGAACAGGAGATGAAGCTGAGGGAAAGCGTGGCACGATATGATATCATCTCCAAGGCCACCAGTGATACCATCTGGGATTTCGATATTTACAACGATGTCGTCACCTACAATGAAGGCATCTCTGATATGTTTGGCTACAAACAAAGCACAATTGAGAAAACCAGCAAATGGTGGAAGGACAACCTGCATCCCGAAGAACGCCAAACGGTTTTAGATAAACTAAAAGAGGCCGGCAAAAGCGGGGAATCACGCTTTCAGATGCAGTATCGTTTCCGATGTGCCGATGGGACCTACAAATGCATCTACGACCGTGCTTTTATTGTATCCGATGAAAACAACAAGCCCTTAAGAATTATCGGTGCTATGCAGGACATAACCGAGCTAATGGACAAGAAAAAGGAACTGCAGCAGAAAAATGACCAACTGAAAAAGGCTCAGAAAATAGCCAAACTGGGTTACTGGTCTCATAATTTAATTACAGGAGAATTATTTTGGTCTGATGAAACCTACAAACTCTGGGAAATAGACCCACAGTCATCTGCACCAAACTATAAGGATCTGCTGCCTTACATACATCCGGATGACAGGCCGGTATTTACCGCTGCAAGGAACAAAACGCAACCTTCCGACAATTCTTTTGACGCCGAATTCAGGATCTACGCACCGGGCGGCAGCTTGAAATGGCTAATGTCAAGGATAACCATCCATCATGACGGGGAAGGTAAACCTATTCTGCTTGAAGGCATCTCCCAAGACATTACAGAGAATAAAAACCAAAAGGAGAAGATTCTGGCCTCTCTTAAAGAGAAGGAAATCCTCCTTGCCGAAATCCATCACCGCGTAAAAAATAATCTGGCGGTCGTATCCAGCCTCATGCAGCTGCAGGTCTTCAGGGAGGAAAACAGCGAACTGAGTTACAAGTTGCTGGATAGTGTTTCCCGTATTAAGACCATGGCAATCATCCATGAACAGTTGTATCAATCGAACAACTTCGCAAACCTGGAGTTTTGCCAAAATCTGAAAAAATTGGTGTTAAGCATTATTCAAACGCTGCAATCGGAAACACGGATCACGCACTCCTTCCATTGCAACCCAATACAACTGAACATAAACCAGGCGGTTCCCTGTGCTTTGATTGTCAACGAGGTGGTTACGAACATCCTGAAACATGCTTTCAGGGGAAGAGAAGAGGGTAAGATTTCGATCTGCTTTTCCCAGGAACAGAACAAGCTGAAGCTTGAAATCAGCGACAACGGAAGGGGAATGCCTGAAAATCTAAATCCTGCCAGTGGAAAGACCCTTGGGCTGCATCTTATTGATACCTTGTCCAAACAACTGGAAGCCGATTATCACTTCGACTCCTCTGATGGAAAAGGAACCCGTTTTGTACTTCAGTTTGTGAAGTCATAAACCCGGTAGTTGTCGATCAACGCTTTCTATCACTCAACCTGCTAAAAAGCCCCCATCCAAAAGTGTGGGGGCCTTATATATTGGCTGGTAATTGTAATGATACAGCTTGATTCCTTTAACATCCGATCAGAAACCTTATTTCCGCACCCAATTATGGTACATTAAAAAAAGCGTATCATTATCAATCTTGTAAGAATGTACTTCTGTCGCATAGGTGGTTACTGTATCACCACATATGATTTCCCTGTATATTCTCATCTCAACGTTAGCAATCCTATCCACCAACGAGGATACCCACATGAAACTCCTCAGGGTTTCCCCTCCATTTGCACATTTCGCGATGCTGTTAGGATTCGTTAATTCTCCTTCCCCACCGGGCAAAAAGGTCAGGTACGTGTCCAGATTTCCATTCCCGATTTGTGGCAACTGAACCCATCTGCCCAAAAGAACGGGAGGTTCCCCCGAATTTATAGGTGTCCCCGGAATCGGATCATATACTATATCTTCACATCCGATGTAGGTAAGAGAGATGAGGGCTGCGAATAATAAAGCAACTCTTGTGATTGACAATATTGAACGTTTCATGATGTCCCTCCTTCTGAGGGTTAGCATTCCTGTTTGATACATCTGCAGTATATCAGGAAACACTACCCCGGTTGGGACACAAACAGGGGTTGCCTGAAACACGGGCGTCTCTAAATACAATCGAACGGCCTTACATCGTGGCAGTCATAGTGTAACAGCATATCTGTTTATGAGTTTAAATGTGAAATACACGTAATGACCGGCTATTCTCGATAATCACGCGATCTGTCATGTCCCAAATGACATGGGGAATTGTCCTGTTTGTTTCTCATTTATCTGTCTAATTGAGCAATAAAAGGTAAAGAGAGCAGAATCTACCCGATCACAATTGTCAGGATCATTCCATTGAAAGCGCAACGTTCGTTTATCCATCTCTGTGTGATTTCAGTATTCATGATGTGCAGTCCCCTGAATGCACAAGAGCATGGAAGCAGGAATACCGGAGACGATGGTTACAGAGCACATATAACGATTCTGCCCGATGTCAGCTATAGCCCCGAAACCAGACTCGTTTTGGGGGGAGTCCTGGTGTATCAGTTCAAGCCAGCTCATTCCGGAGACAATACCCGATCTTCAAACCTTATCCTCAACACCGCTTACACCCTGAACCGTCAACTGATAGTCGAGGCTTTTCCACATGTTCTGCTACCCGGCGAGAAATGGATCCTGGACGGGTCGTATTACTATCATTTTTACCCGCAAAATTACTGGGGAATCGGTTCTGACACACGTACAGAGGATAAATGGGACATCGAATACAAGCAATGGTGGTTCAGGCAGACCGTCCTAAAAAAGGTAGGGGATCACCTGTTTGCGGGTCCCCAAATCAGGTGGAGCAGAACGTATCAGATGAAGTTCATGACAGATGGGATTGAACAGCGCTCCAGACCCGTCGTGAATGGCGCCCTCCCCACATCGACCAATGGATTCGGCTTTGTCATTCGGTGGGATACACGA
>DATFNI010000485.1:0-7586 GCA_035266485.1 Balneolales bacterium | reverse complement strand
AGACAGGAGACAGGAGACAGGAGACAGGAGACAGGAGACAGGAGACAGGAGACAGGAGACAGGACTACCTGGGTGCTACTAGTTGTTTCCGGTTGTCAGCAATCAGCATTTCGTAAGCTTTGACAACTGCTGAAGTGACGGGGAAGTCGAGGACTTCTGCAACTTTTTGAGTCTCTTCACGCGCGTTTTGGGGTGCGAAAGGCCGTTCCACTTTTTTCAGTGCCGGTATATCGTTGGTACCATCACCAATGTAGGCCATCTGCCCGGTGCTTATAGATATCAACTCAGACAAATAGGATACGCCGGCTCCTTTGTTGCAGGCTTTTGCTATGACGTTGCACGACACTTCGGTGTAGTGGATTTCAAACTCCGTATAGCGATCCAGTACATATTGCTTGATGCGCGAATACATCTCCTGAATCTCGGAAGAGTTTGCGCTAACCACTCCCACATCGGTATGTTTTGAATATTCGAGGAAACTTTTGGGATAATCCGGCAGTACCTTGCGGGTTACATAATTTCTGATGTCTTCCAGATGGTTGATCAATTTGTCGGTGAGAAACGGAGACCAGTGTAACTCATTGACACGGGGTTTGTAAAGGCCACCACCACTTTCAAAAATCACAGGATATTCAATGTCCAGCCATTGAGCCACCGCTTCCACGTAGGGTTGCGGGCGACCGGTACAAATGGTGAGAGCCGGAACCGTAGGGTCGGTACGGCTCAATTTATTGTACCCGCGTAACCTGGTGATCAACTCCCAGTCCGGAGTTTCAAAAGGGTAGGTCAAACAGCCATCAAGATCCGTAATAAAAAGCTTTATCATTTAATATAGATCAGAAAGTGCATTTAGAAAATGGGTAACCGGGAATATCACTAAGCGTGATCAGGTCAGTTGGAGCTCTTCGGATCTTTTTTCTTTGCGCGTTCGTGGCAGGAAAAATGAAAGCAGGACAAATGCCAACCCAATAATGGCCAATACCTGGTACTGGTTTTTATAATCAGCATACTCCTGTTCTCCGAAGGTGCCTTTCTGCAATTCATTAATGCGATTGACAAATGCGCTTATATCATCGCTGCTTTGCTGAATCTGGAAGTAATCACCGTGGCCTTGCTGCGCGATTTTCTGTAGCGTATTGGGTTCCAGGTGCGTGGTTACTACCCGGCCGTTCTGGTCTCTTTGATAGCCTATGAGTGCGCCTGAGTTATCACGGATGGGTATGGCTCCGCCCTGTTCCGTACCAACTCCCAATGTAAAAATGTCAACATGCTTTTTTACAAGGTCGTTAAGACTCGATGTATAACTATAACTCTGATTTTCACCGTCAGATACGATCAGCAACACTTTGGCAGGTTGAGAATCGCTGTTATTTGTGTTTTGGTCCCCCTGTTCAAATGCTTTTAAAGCAGCCTGCATCGCCGCGTTGAAATTCGTTGTCGTGTTTGGCATCTGATCCGTATTGGCAATGTTCAGATACATCCGGATCGTGGAATAATCGAGGGTCAACGGGCTTTCCAGAAAGGCATCTCCGGTGAATTCGATCAGGCCCACGCGGTCCCCGGAGAGCTTATCCAATAGATGGGTAAGCTCATATTTTGCCTTATCCAGGCGGCTTGGACTAACATCTTCAGCGTTCATACTTGAAGAAAGATCCAGCGCAATCAACAGGTCCACACCGCGCCGTTTAACCTCGCGGACCGAAGTTCCGATTTTGGGTCCTGCAAGAGCAACGATCAGGAGTAAAAGGCCGATAAACAGAAACGCATTTTTCAGACGGTTCCCCAGATACCAGTACCGTTTATACAAGTCTTTAAAAAGAGAGTCGGAAAAATAGCTGCTCCGAAGTTTTTTCTTACGCAGATATGCGAAATAGGCAACAGCACCCATTACGGGGAGGAGAAGCAGATACCAGAGATAATTAATGTTTTGCCAGATCATTTATTTACAAGAACAATTTGCAGGTCCATAAGGTTATTACCGGTGGCTCCGGTTTTTAGCAGTCCGTCCAACTGCTCAAAAAAATGATAAGAATCGTTATTTTGCAAATATTTCTCCGGTTCAACTTCTTTTTTACGAGCAAGTAACGCCGTGTTGGAAGTGCATATTGCTCCTGCTGCGTCTGTTGGCCCGTCACGCCCGTCAGTCCCGGCGCTGAGTACGGTGATGTGGTGCTGACCTTCGATGGATATCGCCGCAGTAAGGGCCAGTTCCTGGTTACGTCCTCCAAGACCCTCGCCCGTCAACTGTACCGTACTCTCTCCGACGAAGATAAGTGCGGCCGGTTTCTCAACAGGTTTGTTTTTGCTAAGCACCTGGATCGCCGTTGAAGAGATATCCCTGGCAACGTGCCTGACATTTCCTTGATACACTTCACCGCTAAACCATGGATTATATCCTTTTTCTTTGGCAAGCCGAACCGTCTGGTCCGCCAGGTGTTCGGCAGATGCCAGCAGGAAAGAGTCGATTCGGGCTTTAATCGGCCTGCGCGTGTAGCCGGCTTTTGATTCGACAATGTTCTTTCTCCGTAGATGTTCATACACAGGTTTGGGAACTTTCTCCCAGATGTTATAATACTTGAGGATCTGGATGGCTTTGCTGCAAGGCGTATCATCAGGTACGGTTGGACCGCTGCCGATATCTGCAAGGTTATTACCCGTTACGTCAGAAATGATCAGGTTGATAAGGTGGATCCGGTTCATTCTTTCAGCCAGCTTTCCGCCTTTGATGCCAGACAGATGTTTTCGGATCGTATTGATCTCATGGATGTCCGCCCCACATTCAAGAAGCAGCCGGTTGGTTTCCGTGATATCCTCAATTTCCAGATCACCTTCGGGAATGCACATTAGTGCGGAGCTGCCCCCACTCATCACATAGATCAGGGTGTCGCCATCTGGTATGGAACGAGCAAAATCGCGCATCTCGTAACCGGCAGTGACCGAATCAATGTCAGGTAACGGATGGGAAGTCTCAAATGCCTGGATACGACGATCACGGAAATTTGTTTTATGCGGACAGATAATCAGTCCGTCTTCAATGTTTTTACCGAGAATTTCAGACAAGGCAGCAGCCATTTCTCCGGCCGCTTTTCCTGAACCTGCCACCCATATTCTGCTTCTTTCTGGAATAATAAACTCGCGATCGCAAACGGTTAGAACATGTCCCGTTAGTTTGACCTTATCCCGTATCAGGCGACGCGGATGCATCTGTTCAAGTGCCGTGTGAAAGAGGCTAAGCGCATCGCTCTTCTGTTTTTCAAATATTTCGTCCATTATACACTCCCCGTTTTTTCTATTATAACACCATCTCCCGAACTCATGTTCAGGCCGGCAAGTACCCCTCAGAATTTATCCTTCCCTTCTTAAAATACTGTTTGTGAGGATCAGAGGGTAGGGGGATTCGTCCGGAATTTAATAAGAAGGATAAACCTGCCAGAATTTGGGAATCCTGACAGGTTTGGGGTGGGCTACTTCCGTTATAAAAAGACCTCCAGGGTTTTAGAAACCCTGGAGGTCTGGAAGAGTTACTTCATCAACAATAACTTATTGGTCAGTTGGGTTACTTTTCCTGATTTGTCGGTTATCACCATCCGCTCCAGGTAGGTGCCGCTTGCCAGTTGAGATGCATCAAACGTTTTGCGGTATTTGCCTGCCGCCTGATTCGCATCCACCAGTGTGGCCACCTGCTGGCCCAGGATATTATAGATCATGAGCTTGACATGGGCCGGTTTGGCCAGGGAGTAGTTGAGCACCGTGGTGGGGTTGAAGGGGTTGGGTGTGGGATCGGACAAGGCTGTGACCGTACTGGTATTAGTGTAATAGATATAGAAAGTGTTGGATGCGTTGCTGTTGTTGGCATCGGTGACCGTCACCTCCGTTTCCGCTTCCTGGTAGGAAGAGTTGTAGTCCAGAAGCTCTTTTCGCTGATTACCGAAATAAGACCAACTGAGCCACTGATTGTATCCCCGCGGCATATAGCGTATCTGCCAGTTGTATTGGTACGGGACGACTCCTCCGGATGCCCAGGCCGTAAGGTCATCCGAGTAACCCGGATCTAAATATTGCGAACCGGAGATCCAGACAGACAAAGGTGGCACAGGAACCGTAATGCTCCCAATTTGCGTACCCCAGTTACTGTGGGTGCTAGTCGCAAATTCTCCGCAGAGCCAGAACCTGTCACCCTCACTTGGATCAAGGGCGATTCCGCTGTAATCACCCCATCTCACATAAGATAATTGGCCACCACTATAGTCATAATAACCATGTCCAGCCTGAAGGGTTTGGCTTGAGGTCATCGAGCCGGGATCTTCCGTGGTACTATACGTATACAGGACCGAAGGATATTCTGATGAACCTGAACGGCTGAAAACCATGGCCATCTCTCCATAAGCATCCACATAAATAATTGGATCATAGTACCAATAGCCATCTGTCCCGTATTCGATATCACCTGCAGTTGTATTTGAGGAAACGTTAATCTTCAGATAGCGAATTGCTTCCACGTCGCCACTGCCCCAATTGTATTTATCCACAAAGGCCGTATAGAGATACCCGTTTCGGTAAACGACATCCTGGGTTCGGGCATCATTTCCCTGGATTTTAACGGAGGTTCCCTCCTGAGGAGCTTCGAAGGGATTATCGCTACTGTACGTTGCCACACTAATGTGGTATGGGAAATGGTTGGCGAACTAAGCGGATTCTCAATACGCCAGAGCGTCACCGAACTACCACCCAAGCGTTCGGTATTCAATAAATAAGCACTTGAGGTTGTTCCAAAGTGTTGGGCTGGTTTGATAGTGCGGACATACCCATAATTATCCGTCATCTTGGTAAAGTCGGTATATGTTAGCGTTTGGTCATTATAAAGTTGTGATTTGTCAAAAATACGGATCTTGGCATAATCAAAATTTCCCCCACCATAATCTGAAATTTGATCAGATGAGACGTAAATGGCATTGCTGTCATAACCAAGCCCCGGATAGTCAGGTGCATTAGAAGTAGAGGTGCTTCCGTCGAGCGTCGCATCAGAACTATACGTATACCATGAACCTGTCGGATTGGAGGACTGAGAAACAGCGATCAGGTAAACCCCTTTTTGATAGGTAGCGCTGTAGCCCAGAAGAAGCATTACGTATCGCTGAGAATATTGATCGTATATTACTTTTGGATCGGTAAGGCTCACATTGTCTGCTAAACTCCCGAATAATGTAGAAAAATCAGTCTGTGAAACTTTGTTTCCACTCTTGTCGAATATTGCAAAAGCCAGATTTACAGCCTCTATTACATAATTTGGTCCTGCGGCGATAACCGGGTCCGGTGGCGTCTTATTATCCCACTGTGTAATACCCTGAAAATTCTCATTGAGAGTTGCCTGCGTTGTTGATGATGAAGATGGAGATAATCCTTCTATGGTGCTGGAACCGGCAGGGGCAGGCGCATTGCCGTCCCGATCTTCCGTTACCTTTAACGTATCGGAAGCGGCTTGCTCCTCCCGGTACTTTTCAACCGCCGCGGAATACGGAGGAGCAGGATGATACGGGAGAACGTTCACTGTTCCACTCCCCGGATGCTCAGAGGATGGAGGGAGACTTGAAAGGAAAACGACTTTCCCCGGAGGTGTTGTACCCCGCAGTGGCGGATATTCCGTTTGAGCAAGAACCGGGATTGCAGTCAGAATGAAAGCAGCCAGAATTGTTATTACCAATCCGAGTGATGTTGTACTTGTACGCATGGCAGGTCCTCCTTTTCGTTTTTTAACAAAAATTGGTGTTTTAAACTTTTCCCATTCCTCTCATTCCCATCCACTTTAATATCAACTGGTTAACCAACGAGACAATTATTTTATGTTATATGACAACAGCTTCCAGGATGTATTGGTGGTTGGTGTAAATGTTGATGAATCATAATAATGAGCCTTTACAATACCCACACCCGGCTGAATCCAATACTTAATATTGATAAATTCATTGTGCCCATTAGATCCCGACGGAGTTTGTACAATATAATAGACCCTGGAAAAGCTCATTCCGTTGAACGATAACGTATCTACCGAAACGACCGAATAGGTTCCGCTGATTCCCTCACCAGACCATTTCTGACCAATGGACAATGGAAGTATGAAGGTTGTAGGACCATAGGAAATAGTAGGGATCTTCAACCGGACCGAATCACTGGCAGAAGACACATAAACGGTGTCGATTTGTCCGGGAAATTGAAATTGCCATAAGGAGGTCACATGATTCGAATCGACCTGCACATTCTTCAAAACTGTCACCTTAACCCGGATGTGAGAAGTGGAATCGAGCCTGTTGCTTCCGTGGTATGCAGAATAGACTGAATCGTACACAGCGTAGGTCCAGGTACTGCCGGTGGCCAAAGGGAAATAAGAAGAAGATGGGTTATCGGAGTTAGAATCTCCGGAACCAAATAACTGGCAACCCGCCAGCAAACCGGCAAAAACAATCAAAACGAGGTAAATGGATAAGCGTTTCATAATGGCCTCCGGCTCCGGATCAGATTAAAAAAATTTGAAAAATGGTAAAAGGATGGAGTTTTCTGTAATATTCAGATGAGCCCGGGAGTGGAGCAAAAACCGCTTCCCGGTAAGAAGCGTGTAGTAGTGCCGCAAGGTAGCTCTTGAAGTTATCTCTTGCTGATTACCTACTATGAAAGGTTCATCACACATAACTCCACTTATTTTGTATGTGATAGATAAGGTAAAAAAAAATAGGAATCGCGCAACTTATTTTATTCGAATATGGAACCCTTTTCATAAGGAAGGTCTTAATGCCTGAAATATTTGAATTTACGGATAATTCAACGTCCATCAGATTCTCTTGCGACGCGTTAGCTGCGACGCACTTCAAAAGTGCGTCGCAGCTATACATAAGGCATCATTTCTCTAAAACTCTCCAAAAGTTTGGAACTTTTGGAGAGTTGGGTTGAATTTTCCGATTTACTTCATTAACAGCAACTTCCGTTATAAAAAAAGACCCGCAAGGTTTCCAAAAACCTTGCGGGTCTTGCACAGGGTATAAGTTCATCTATTACTTCATCAACAACAACTTCTTGGTCAGCTGGGTAACCTTTCCTGATTTATCCGTTATGATCATCCACTCCAGGTAGGTTCCGTTGGCCCCGCAAAGCGGGGGGAGGCATTGAATGTTTTGCGGTACTTACCTGTCGCCTGATTTGCATCTACCAATGTGGCCACCTGCTGACCAAGGATGTTATAGATCATCAGCTTGACATGGGCCGGGTTGGCCAGGGAGTATTTCAACACCGTGGTGGGGTTGAACGGGTTGGGGGTGGGATCGGACAGGGCTGTGACCGTACTGGTATTATTGTAATAGATATAGAACGTGTTGGATGCGTTGCTGTTGTTGGCATCGGTGACCGTCACTTCCGTTTCCGCTTCCTGGTAGGAGGAGTTGTAGTCCAGGATCTCTTTTAGCTGATTACCGAAATAAGACCAACTGAGCCACTGATTGTATCCCCGCGGCATATAGCGTATCTGCCAGTTGTATTGGTACGGGACGACTCCTCCGGATGCCCAGGCCGTAAGGTCATCCGAGTAACCCGGATCTAAA
>DATFNI010000484.1:0-11024 GCA_035266485.1 Balneolales bacterium | reverse complement strand
ATCCCACCCCCAACCCGTTCAACCCCACAACCGTATTGAACTACTCGGTGGCAGAACCGGCCCATGTTAAGCTGCTGCTAATGAAATAAAACATAATTGGGAGGTTAACTCTCCAAAAGTTTCGAACTTTTGGAGAGTTTTTACCCCGGCATACTTGCAGTTAACCGTTAGCATTATCACTTTATAGAACATGAAAGCTCTTATGAACATCCTGACGTTACTTATCCTGTCGTTGATTCTTTCCTGCCAGCACACCCCGGTCACCCCCAAACCGCCGGTATAGGAACCGTACTTCAAACCCGGTGAATACGGCGGGGATGCCATGCCAGGCACCGAATGGATTACAGCAACCTACCCTAGTCCCGATGGCAAAAAAATAGCTCTTGAACGCTATTGGACCCCCGGTGAGATAGGAACAAATCCTATGCGCCAGCTCTGGATTGTGAACAAAGACGGAAGTGACCCGGAATTGATTGCAACTGGAAGTGGATATGTTAGCTGGTCATTGGATGGTTCTAAAATTGCTTTTGTATACACCATAATTCCTAATACATACGTATTTGTCATTGACTTGCATACTATGCATGCCAAACAGCTAAATGGAAAAAGTGATCAATACTTTGACAAGTCGACCGTATCTCAACCCTCTTGGTTCCAGGATGGTGGATAATGCACCTCAAATTTTTGTCACCGATTCTAGTGGCACACGTGTGAGACAACTTACAAAGTTGGGGGGGGAATTACCCTTTTGGAGCCCGGACGGAAGCTACTTCACCTTCAGCCGGGATATCCATAAAGGTACCGGATTTCAAGATCACCCCGCTCTGGGCGGATCTGCCCGACTCAGTACCGAAGTTCCCAGCGCTGTCCACCCAGCACCCGATCGACCTGTATTCGATTGTGCAGCAGAACAAGTGAAAGGGCTGGTACGGGAACTTTCCAAAAGTTTAAAACTTTTGGAAAGTTTTTAACGGCCAACCCCACCGCGCATCGTCATAGGCAGCGGATCACTATTTGTTGAAGAGTACTGAAGGGGGGAACCGAAATTTGTCAGAGACCACCCCGCAGATGGTTTTAAGGATACATATTCGGTTTCAAAAGATTTTTGATACAGGATGCCGAGGTCAACTGCGAAGGCATGAGCGTCATGAATGCCGGTGGTGCCAACTGATACCGGTCCCGGCGCCAGGTTACTGGATATGTACCTAAGTCCGAGGCCCACTCGAAGGTCGTGTGTGATTTCCCAGGATCCTGATGCGCCGACACTGAGTTGATAGGCGTGAAGCTGTTGAATCGGGTTTCCATTCATATCGGTCTCGGTCTGCTCCCCGAGATCGTAATACGTAGCAAGTAAAGAGGCGGCTCACCGGTCGGACCGATAATCAAAATTTGGTTGATAAAGAGAAGTCCATCGAAGCCCGTTATTTCGCCGGAATAGGGAACCGCCCGAGGCTCCAAAGAAATAGCTGCTGCCCTGGATAATATGATTCCTGCCAATGGATTCAGGGTTTATTTGTGCCGCTCCCGGATAGCCATCCAGGGCAACCGTTGCATTACCAAGCGCCATGCTGCGTATGCTGCTGATCATATTCAGTTCCGGCATCGCATAGGGTGCAGACTGAGCCATTGATTGACCGGCATAGACGCACACTATCAAAATAGCAGCGCACACCGCAAGGTATTTATGCATCCTCATAAATTCTCTCTTAATACACATTAATAATTTAGATAAGTCAAGGTAATATTGATCTGAATAGAGATCAACAGAAAATAACATTTTGATGTGGCTAAAGCCGGAGGGGGAATGCTTTATAATCCGTCAGTTAAAACTGACGGCAATGGATAATCACATAGTTATTTTCGAATTCAGTTGCTGTTTTATAATTGAATGAAATTCAAAAGGTTATTGATTTTACTACATGGGATTACTAATGTAAAACAAACACCAATTAGAAAGAGAGCAAGGAGAGAGGTCACGAAAAGTAATATCTATGCGTCTCTCAAAAAAAGTAAGCTTAATGTAAGGCATCTGTTATCTATTGCAGTTCACTTCAGTGAACTGATCGAAAAAGGGACAATAACTGGCTTTAGCCACATATCGGGAGAGTTATGAGTTGGGTACGGATTTGGGTTCATTTAGTTTTCTCTACAAAAAACAGAGTACCCCTCCTGCGGACAGAAGAAGTGCGGCTTCAGGTATTCAAACATATCAAAGAAAATGCAAAAGAAAAGAGCATCTGGCTCGACTCTGTTAATGGCTATCAGGAACATGCACATTGTTTGATCTCACTTGGGAAAGAGCAGACAATAAGCAAAGTAGTCCAGCTTATAAAGGGAGAATCATCATTCTGGATAAACAAAAATAATCTCATTGGGGATAAGTTCATTTGGCAGGATGATTTTTGGGCAGTGAGTGTGAGTGAAAGTCATGTGCCGGCTACCAGAACGTATATTCGAAGCCAGGAGAAGCATCATAAAAGACAAACATTCTCGGAAGAGGTAGCTGGATTTATGGAGAAATATGGATGGCAATATGTGAAAGGATGAAAGCTGTTTGACATAGTTGGACTGGTCCAATTGCGGCTAAAGCCGGGTGGGGGAGTATTCAGTATATCCGTCAGTTAAAACTGACGGCAAGGGATAATGGGATCCCATTGAGTTATTGATAATAAACCGGATCTTTACTAATGTAATCTTAACATTGAAACGGCAAGAGTGTGTGAGGAGAGTATGAAAAAAATATGGTGGACATTATGGATTATTTGTTTTCTGATTGTGCCTTCTGTTGAGGCGCAGATACTTCCACCCGCTAAACATGATACGGCCAGTGTGTATCACCACAGCAGGGAATTTCACTACAAAAATTCGCAGAAAGCATTCTGGTTGTCATTCGGTCACACCGTTATCCCTGTTCTAACCGGGACCATTATCCTTGAACAGACATCGATCAATGATTCCAAACTACTTCGAATCAGCGGCGGGGCTCTGATTGTGTACGGTATGATTGTTGGGCCTTCTATCGGTTTGTTTTATGCCGGAAGCGATGAGAAGGCCTCGGGAGGAATTTTGGGCAGAATCGCTGCTACAGCATTGGTTACTGTCGGTGCTTATTGGGATCTATATGTTGGCTTGGGGAATGCCTTTGATTATAGCGGGAGTGACCAGACATCAGAAACTATCCCGCTGGCTGTATTTTATTCAGGTGTGATCTTATTAACGGGTTCGGCTGCTCTTCAGATCATTAAAGCACCGGCCGAGGCGAGAAAGCATAACCGAATGGCCCATTTGTCTATCGCTCCAACCTGGTATCCGAGAGAAAAGGCGCCCGGACTCGCCATAAATATTCATTTCTGAAATCTTATATGAGAGATGCATTATTTAAAGTTCTTTTTATCCATTGCAGTTCACTTTAGTGAACTGAAAGAGAGAATGCTATGACTGGCTTTAGCCACATACAAAGGGAGTTATGAATTGGATACAGATCTGAGCCCATTAAGTTTCTGTTGCAAAAACCTGACACCCCATCTTTCTGACAGATCTAGACCACCTTATGGCCCTATTCCTTCTTTTTCTTTCCAAATTCCGGATCGAGCGGGATAAACCAGGTGACGATGAAGGCCGGAATTGTCGCGATCATCACCCAGATGAAGAAGTGCTGGTAGCCGATCAGGTCCTCAATCCAGCCGCTGACCATGCCCGGAAGCATCATACCCAGCGCCATGAAACCGGTAGTGATGGCGAAGTGTGCCGTTTTATGATTCCCTTCTGAAACATAGATCATATACAGCATGTACGCCGTGAATCCAAACCCGTAACCAAATTGTTCGAGGGCAACGCATATATTGATAGTCAGGAAATTATGAGGGATTACGGTGGCCAGGTAAATGTATACGGCATTTGGGATATTCATAGCGATAACCATCCACCAGAGCCACTTCCTGAGTCCGTCGCGTGCGGCTAAGAATCCGCCGATAATCCCGCCTGCCGTTAACGACAGGATGCCGACAGTTCCGTAGACAAAACCCACCTCGGCGGTTGTAAGGGCAAGGCCGCCTGCCTCCTGAGCATCCAGTAGAAAGGGAGAAGCAAGCTTAACCAACTGCGACTCACCCAGCCTGTAGAGCAGGAGAAAAGCCAGGATCACACCGATTTTTTCTTTACGGAAAAAAGAAACGAATGTCTGTAAAAATTCCGCATAGGGGGAACCGCTCGTTAGAACAGCGCGATCAATTGACGGGTATGGAAGGATGAACTTGTGATACAGGAAGAAGATGATGAACAGACCGGTCAGGATCAGAAAAGTGACCGACCACGCCAGGGGAATATTTCCTGCAGTAGCTTTGAAATGCGTGGTCACCCGGTTGTTTAATTTTGGATCCAACTGGAAAACGGCCATCGCCGGACGATTCCAGTTCTTGGCAGTGAACTCAAAACGGGTGCCTTCAACCAGAGAGATATTTTGATTACCGGTTTCCCGGCCAAAATTTACGGATATGATTTTTCCCGCTTTGGGCTGTGCAGACAGATGAAATGCGATGATCCGGATATTGCCCGCTTCATTTTGAGAGGTGTATTTTTTTCGGGTAACTCCAAAGTGTGATTTAATGAAGGTCTCAAGCGGCTGTACTACATCACTGTTCCACCATGAGTTATTTGCAAGCATCGCCGCTTTTTTGGCACTTGCCCGTCTTTCCTCACGATAAAAACCATGTCTTACATTGTAGCTATGCGCCCAACTGCGCAGCGAATCTGCCGTTTCTCCGTTTATTTTTTGTGTGGTTATCGTTAGCGTATCTGATGTGGCGATGATATGAAGAGGGCCGGTTACAGCAGATTGGAGAGTCGTATCCGGGACTGAAGTTGTGACTGCTGCAGAAGGTTGACTGTACACATAGATATTGACCGGAGGCAGGCCGCTGTGACTTTCAATATATCCGGCCAGGATAATCAGCAGTCCCTGGCCCGTAATCATGGCCGCCCGGTAGAAGGTGCTGCGGACTCCTACAAACCAGGCCTGGTCATGTTCGTTGAGTCCCAGCATGTAAAATCCGTCGGCAGCGATATCGTGCGTGGCCGAACTGAACGCCATCAGCCAGAAAAAAGCCAGGGTATACTTGAAGAAAGCAGGAAGAGGGATCGTGAGAGCAACACCACCCAGGGCAGCTCCGACGATAAGCTGCATGGTTATGATCCAGAATCGTTTGGTGCGCAGGATATCTACAAGGGGGCTCCAGAGTGGCTTGATTACCCAGGGCAGGTACAACCAGCTTGTGTACAGGGCGATGTCCGTGTTGGAGATGCCCATCCGCTTGTACATGATAACGGACACGAGCATCACCACGACATACGGGATGCCCTCGGCAAAATACAGGCTGGGTATCCAGAACCACGCATTCCGGTTTTTGGGGCGTTCAGATGAGGTCGTTTTTCTTCGCCAGGGGGCCATAAGCAGGGGTTTGTCCGGTTTTTTTAATCTTCAAGCTGATCAAAGTTGATATCCAGTATCGGATATTTTTCCCAACTTTGGTAATCGAAATGCCACCATTCGGTTGCCAAAGGTTCAAAACCGTTTTTTATCATGACATTTTGCAATAGGGTGCGATTCTTGAGTACGGGCAGTGGCAGGTCAGAGTAACCTGAATGGGCTTTTTCTGAGAAGGTATCATATGATGTGGGCATAGGTATGTCGTTTCCGTCTGAATCAATAAGCGTGACGTCAACAGCTGCTCCCCGGTTATGGCGGGAACCTTGTGCGGGGTCAGCAACATAATCCGGATCGGGGTTGATTTCCCAAAGCACCTTCTGTGCAGAGAGCGGCCGATAGGCGTCGAAGATCTTTAGGCCAAGCTGTTCTTCATTCAATTCTTGCTGAACCAGCACCAGTGCTTCAGCAGCCGGTTTCACCAGATAGGCTTGGGCTGTCGGATAGATAACCTTGCCCGTGAAATTATTAACCGTAGCATACCGGATATCCAGTACGATATCTGGTAACAACTTCCGGATATTTACCAGCTCTGAATACAAATCGACAATCCTATATGATTGTAAGGATAATCCCCCGTGATTATCCGGGTGTCTCATACATCTATCAGCTCCAGCATTTAACGGATCCCCCACCGTTAGGTCACCGTTCCGGTATCAAACAAAAAAGGGGTGATCCAAATCACCCCTTTTTACATCATTCGGCATTGAAGTGCCAGCGCACGAAGGCTTCCATCGCCTCATATTCAGCGAGTCCTAGTGCGTCGTATAGTTTCGCGGTACCGCGCGTGCGTTCATCCGAACGTTGCCAGAATTCACGCGGATCGGACCCCGGGAATGCGGGACGGTCTTTTTGGGATTCGTGTTTGAAGATGGCTCTGCGCTTGCGGTCGAGCTCTTCCGGACTCAGCGGCACGGCCATTTCGATCTGATCGATATCCCATTCCTGCCATGCACCACGGTATAGCCAGATATAGCAATCCTTCATCCATGGTTCATTTTTCAACCTTCGTACAGCCTCCTGAATGGCCATCAGACAGACGCGGTGCGTACCATGGGGGTCGCTCAGGTCGCCGGCCGCATAAATCTGGTGTGGTTTCACTTTCTGCAGAAGATCCATAATAATCTGGATATCGTCTTCGCCCAGAGGTTTTTTACGGACACGCCCCGTCTCATAAAACGGCATATCCAGGAAATGAGCGTTCGTTGTTGGTACACCACAATAACGGCATGCTGCTTTGGCTTCACCGCGGCGGATCAGGCCTTTAATGGTTTTTACTTCCTCAGAGTCGATATCACCCGGTTTTTTGGATTTCAATGCGTCACGAACACGCTGAAACATAGATGACACCTTGTTATCCGGCAGATCGAAAGCAGTGTGGTAATCAGTCACAAAATCGGCAAAACGCAAGGCTTCGTCATCAAAGACGGCAATGTTGCCGGAGGTTTGATAGGCTACGTGCACTTCGTGTCCCTGGTCGACCAGGCGAATGAGAGTGCCACCCATAGAAATCACGTCATCATCAGGGTGTGGCGAGAAGATAAGAGCCCTCTTCGGGAAAGGGGCCTTTCGCTCCGGACGATGGCTGTCGTCGGCCTTGGGTTTACCACCCGGCCATCCGGTAATGGTATGCTGTACCTCATTGAATATCTTGATATTGATATTATAAGCCGGTCCCCAATCGGTGATCAGGTCACCCATTCCGTTTTCGGTATAATCGATATCGGTGAGCTTGAGAATGGGTTTATCCACATTCTGGCACAGCCATACAACAGCCTTGCGCATGAGTTGATCGTCCCATTCACACTCGCGAACCAGCCATGGCGTTTTGATGCGCGTCAGTTCAGCGGAAGAGGCAGAATCAAGAATGATCGATACATTGGGATGTTCCTGCAGATACGTTGCGGGTACAGCGTCGGAGATCTCTTCCTCAACAGCCTTGCGAATGATCGGCGCTTTGGCTTCACCCCAGGCCATAAGAATGACCCGCTTCGCTTCCATGATCGTACCAACGCCCATTGTGATGGCACGCCGTGGTACGTTTTCTTCACCATAAAAATCACTGGCGGCGTCTGCACGGGTTATCCGGTCGAGCGTGATCATACGAGTGCGCGACTTACGACCCGAGCCAGGCTCATTGAAGCCGCTATGACCGGTACGGCCAATCCCCAGTACCTGGAGATCTAATCCGCCAGCCTTGCGAATCTTTTCTTCGTAGTCGTGGCAGAATTGAAGGACATCGTCGCGATCAACGGTGCCGTCCGGGATATGTACGTTTTCCGGATCGATATCAATATGGTCAAAGAGATACTCACGCATGAAGCGGACATAACTTTGTAATGCGCCCGGCTGCATGGGGAAATACTCATCCAGGTTGAACGTAATGACGTTCTTGAAACTCAGGCCGTCCTCTTTGTGAAGGCGGACGAGTTCATCATATACCCGTGTCGGAGTGGAGCCTGTTGCCAATCCGAGAACAGCGGTCTTATTTTCTTTAGCACGCGAGCGGATAAGCTCAGCGATTTCATGGGCCACTTTTTGGGAAGCACTTACGGAATCCTCATATATCTCCGTTTTCATTCGCTCGAACTTCTGGGCTTCCTGCAGGGCTAAATCTTCCTTCTTCATAATATTTTGATGGTTTTAGCTAATATGTAATCCCAACTATTGTGGGGGCTCTAGTAATACAACTGAAAAGCATGTTTCACGACCTGCACAATGTTAAAAAAAATTAAATTTTTTTGTTTGATTTTTTGGTCGCAGTAAAAGCAAGCTGTATAAATAACAGTTTTTCAGCTCCCGGACAAGCCTTTTGAAACAGTATGGATCGAAAATCGAAGATGTGGAGAAGTAAATTGGAGAAGAGACAGGAAATTTGAAATTAGTGATTAGAAAATTAGCAATTAGTAATTGGCCACCAATCTTATATCTATATCCCCGTATTCCCTTCCATATTTAATAAACAGTAGATAATGAACAATGAAGATCTACCAATACTTTTTCATGTCCGGATCAGGTTTCCATTTTGATTTGGGTTCAAAATGCTGCCAGAGCAGATGAGAGACATTTCGGATCAGTACATACCCTTCGTTGTCATATGTCCAACTCGTATCAGACTGGTTTTTTGTAGCAATGCAAAAAACATAATCCCCGTGCGGCGCATTTACCAGGACAACTTCAGAACGGGCTTCATCAACGGCGCCCTGTTTGGAAGCCGCATTAACATAATTCGGAATCTGTGAGAGCGCCTCGCCATCCCACATGCTGCGGCTCATGGTCCGGTACATCTGATCCGATGCCGCCTTACTCACGACCTCACCCTTGTATATCCGTGTGACGAGTTCCGACAGTTCGCGCGGCGTGGTTACGCCCCATCCATACTTCTTATATTCAGCTTCCCGTCCCGGAGTCCGTGAATTCATGCGTAAGTATTTGAACCCATGATCATTAAGCCATTTGTTGATTTCAAGACCGCCCCCGGCAAGATGCTGACACCAAAGAGCCGCAGAATTGTCACTCATGCTTATCATGATATGAATGAGATAGCTTAACGGGATCTCCGCACCAAGCCTGGACGTGTTGATCAGATCAGGTTCGTAAGGATAGTCATACCTTCCGCTGTAAGTAAATTTCTGATCATAACTGTATGTCCCGTCATTCATCAGTTGATAGAGGCGCACCATAATGGGCACTTTGATCATACTGGCTGTTGGGAAAAGACTGTCGGCATTGATGTCGATAGTCTCCCCGGTTTTGAGGTTGTGAACATAAAGCCCCGCCTGGCCATGGAAATTAGAAAAAAGGGTTTCAATCTGGGATTTGATATGCTGTTTCTTATGTCCGGGCTTCATTAAAGGAGTCGCTTTTGGGGTAAATCCTGTGGTTGTCAAAAAAATAATGGACAAAATAATTCTAATCATGGGTCCAGTTTAATAAAGTTGAAAACTACCAAACGATAAATGACATAGCCGTTATAATATCCGTCTGACTGTAACATCTAAATTTAGACAAATATAATTCAATGAAAATTGATTTTTCACAGATCTTGTCGGTATGATTTGTTTATTATTCATGTAAATCGTAACAGAAAATGTGAGTTACAGATTACAATACATACTGAGGCATATTTTCGTCCGATGGGGGGAGGTTAATGAGCGACGGGTTCTGAAACTGATTCTAATCATCATGTTTCTAGGAGCCTTTGGCCTTTCCTTCCCATATAGAACATATGGACAAAACAGTTCGATTATCCATGGGAGGATCGTGGATGCTGCTTCTTTACAACCTATGGACCTTGCCAATATTACCGTGGTCGGTTCGAAGTCAGGAGCCGTGTCCGGGCTGGACGGGACCTACACAATTACAACAAAAGTATACGGAAAGCTGACTCTCGAATGTTCTTATGTCGGATATCAAACCGTAGATATGCACATTAATATAAGATCGGGGGATTCATTAGAGGTCAACTTTTCTCTTGAGCCGGTCTTGCTTCCCCTGAGCCAGATTGTTGTCGGATCGGGCGAGCCATCTGAATATACCAGCGGAATAAATCAGGTTAAGATCAATAACCGTTTTTTAAGCCAGGTACCGGTAGTCGGGCAGAAGGATATTTTTCGCGTCATTGAATTACTCCCCGGGGTGAAAACATTATCCGATTTCTCCTCCGGCCTGTATGTTCGCGGTTCCAAGCCGGATGAGACCCTGGTCCGGTTCAACCAGATCCCGGTTTACAACCCCGGTCATTTTTATGGATTCTATTCCATTTTTAATCCGGATATCGTTGGAGAAGTGCGTCTGTTTAAGAATCCCTATCCCGCCAGTTTCGGAGGCCGGATAGGGTCGCTGCTGTCCCTGAGAAGCAAAAGCATAACCGATCAAACCAGCTCGGGTTCCCTTTCATTAGGGTTGCTTTCTGCTAATCTCTCGTGGATTGGCCGGATCGGGAATAACGCCTCACTGGTACTCGGAGCAAGAAGATCTACGCTGGAGCCGGTGCTTGCAGGCCTCAGGGCACACTACCAGGACATACCAGACAAATTCTACTTCTGGGACGGCACGGCTATTTTTGATTGGGGATTCAGCCGCAGAGACCATATCAAAATAACCACCTATCTGGATAATGATTTCTTTTCGAACAACTATTTGTATGATCGTCGTGATGAACTTGCCTACGGGAATGCCGCTTTTGGGGTGAATGAAACACACAGTTTCTCACCCAATGCTGCATTGAACGTGACGTTTGCCGGTTCGTGGTATCATAACGAGCCGGTTTCTTATAGTGCAGGAACCGAATACCGGCGAAGGAATGTCGTCTCGGATGAATTTGTAAAGATGGAACTCCAAATTGATGCGCCCGGCAGAAACCAGATAACGCTGGGAAGCCGTACAGGGAACTATCTCATGCGACTATCTGACAATATTCAGCAACAAAATATCCTGGATAGCAGGCGAACAGCGCTACACGGTTCATTCTGGTTGCAGGATACCTGGCAGCCGGTCGAGAGATGGTCGTTTACACTTGGACTTCGGAATAATTGGTTCG
>DATFNI010000483.1:0-4801 GCA_035266485.1 Balneolales bacterium | reverse complement strand
CGGCCAACGGATTTGTCCGTGATCCGCCTGGTCAACAGCAAATATATCCGGTATGATGTGACGCCGGTTAACATGAAGCAGCCTCCGCATCATTTTGAACAGAAGATCGATACGGTAAAGAGGCCCAATATCTTCACCCGGCCGGAAGGGGAGCCGATTCTTGTTGATTATTGGTATATGAAAAATATACCTGGTCTTCGGGAGGAGCCGTACATCACTTCTCTGAACGACTATCGATGGAAGATGAAGTTTGCATGGAAGTCGTTCGGAAACCCTCGGCAAGTTATTGGGAAGGGATGGGATATCGTGGTGGCAGAGCTACGGCTGAAAGACGGGTTCCTGAAAAATATCAGTAAGTACCCCATTCTGGACTCCCTGGGCAGGACATTTCGACGGATAAAAGACCCGGTGGCCAGGATGGATAGTGTGTTTCAATATGTGAATGATCATGTTACCTACAACGGATCTGAGGCCGTGCTAAGTAAGGCGCATCTGGACTCCGTTATTGACGGCAAACCCGCCGATCAGGCTGCCGTTAACCAGGCATTGATCGGAATGCTCCATGGAGCGGGCATCAAGGCGGAACCCCTGTTGACGGCCACACGCAAACAGGGACGGATACTTGGCGATTATCCATCCGTTTTCCAGTTTAATG
The DNA here is from genome assembly GCA_035266485.1 of Balneolales bacterium. Lineage (GTDB taxonomy): Bacteria > Bacteroidota > Rhodothermia > Balneolales > DATFMH01 > DATFNI01. Next base: position 4,146 of record DATFNI010000483.1, on the reverse strand, counting down.
TAATGATGGTATATGCGAAGGTCGGGGAAACGGCCAGGCTAATGGATGCCACTCATCGTCACAGCATACCCGGTTTGCTGCCCCTGGGGACTATCGGGGGCAGGGGGCTGGTTATTGAACCACACAGCTATCAATGGGTTAAGATAAATCCGCAGGAGTCCCGTTTTGAGATGGATGTGAATTTGTCTGCCAGCCTGGATACCGCCGGTGACCTGGAAGGACATGTCACAGCCAGGCACTACGGTTACCTGGCACAGAAAATCAGGGATCAGCTTCAGACGGATTTGAAACCTTCCGAGATTGTGCACCAGGATCTGTTTGGCCACTACACGGGCGCCACGTTCGACACCATCCATTTTGATAGTGTTAAGGCCTATGGGAAGCCGGTAGTTATAACGGCAAATTTCAAAATACCCAACTATGCGGTAAGCTATCAGAGTGGGTTGGAATACTCTCCGTTGATCGTTGGATATAAAATGGAAAACCCATTTGGCGGCAGCCGGCAGTTGCCGGTCACGCTTTCCGCTCCCGAGCGGCTGAATGTATCATACAAAGTACAGGTACCCCGCGGTTATTCTTTGAAGAGATCCAACAGAAACACCAACGTGAATATCCCGGGGGCCCGCCTTGGCTTTGATTATCGGGTTGATTCCCGTAATCTGGATTACAATCTGCATGTTGCGGTACTCAGAACCGATTATGGTCAGGATTTATTTCCTCAATTGATCAACTTGTATGATAAATGGGTGGAACTGAGCCGCACACGGCTGTTTATAAGGAAAAGGTAATACGGAAAGTTGGGAAAAATTGGAAATTAGAAGAATGGGAATAAGGCGAAATAGGAATGAGCCCCAACACCAAAATGTCATCCTGAGTCCCTTTTCCAAGCCTATTAGTTTGGAGACGATCGTATTGGGGCGATCCCGAGGTGTCGGGACGTTGAATTCAGAACCGATTGTTGCTTCTGATCTGATCGCTGCCGGATGCAAAACGAGATCCTACTTTTTCTCCGAGGCGGAGAAAAAATCAGGATGACAGCGGTAGTGTAAGGTGGTGAGCCGGTTCGTTCTTTGTATATGAAGCGTTAATCACCATTAATAGTAAATTTGACTAAAAGAAAATCTTGATACAACAGCACATGCCCCAAACCGGCAACATCCTTGCTTTTGATACGGCAACAAAAGTTTGTTCGGTTGCACTGCGTACAAGCGATGGCGTTGCAACTGAGCGATGGGACCAGGGACAAGGTATCCATTCGGAAAAGCTTTTTTTGTTTGTACGTGAATTATTAGATTCATCCGGTTTACAAATGAGCAAAGTCGGAACCCTGCTCTTTACAACAGGTCCCGGCTCGTATACCGGGCTTCGCATCGGGACGAGTGCCATGAAGGGATTTGCATTTGGGAATGATCTTGAAGTGTATGGTATTAGTACACTGGCTTTTTTTGCAGAATCGGCACGGTTATCCAAAAAAAAGATCGAACGAATTCATGCTGTTATTGACGCGCGTCGTTCGCATCTGTATCATCAGTTGTATTCCATAGGTGAAACAGATATCGTGCCGGAGACGGAAGTGTCCGTTCGTGAAATAGCCTCTTTGGAATCGCTTATAAAGGAAGGAGATGTCATTATCGGAACCGGAATCAAGCGCTTGCCGGATGTGTTAAGAGAAAGGTTATGCGTCCTTGAAACACAAAATATTAAAGCCGGGGCACTGATTTCACTGTTTGATCGATATACAAACACTGGTGAAGCTGATGCCCTGCATACTGTAATAAAAAAAGTCGCACCGGAACAATTTGAACCTTATTATTACGGTCCGAGTATTCCGCAAGTGAATCATGGAAATTTGGGAAATTAGACAGGAGCCATCTCTTGGAAACTGAAGAACATCCATCTGAAAACGAAGAATTTGATATGGCCTGGTTTAAACGTCAAGAGCAAAAAATTAGAACCGATACACCGAAAGAGATGCCGGAAGGCGTCTGGGTGAAAGTCCCGACAACCGGTGAAACCATTCACCGGAGGGAACTGGAGGACAACCTTTGGGTGGATCCGCTGAGTGGTTATCACTTCCCGGTGGGCAGCTCCTATTATTTCAAAATCCTGTTTGATAAGGGCAAATACGAGGAGCTCGGTGCAGATATCAAACCAACGGATCCGCTTGGGTTTGAGGACCGCAAGTCGTACAAGTCCCGCCTGGACGATGCCCGTAAAAAAACGGGACTCACCGACGCTCTTCGTGTAGGAACCGGCAAGATGCAGGAGCTGGATATCGTAGTTGCCTGCATGGACTTCAAGTTTATCGGCGGGAGCATGGGCTCGGTCGTCGGCGAGCGGATTGCGGTGGCAGCCGACTACGCCAGGGAGCATAAGTTTCCCCTTATCATCATCTCACAATCGGGTGGGGCCCGCATGATGGAAAGCGTGTTGAGCCTGATGCAGATGGCCAAGACGGCATCCAAACTGGCGTTGCTTAATGAGGAAGGCGTACCCTACATATCAGTGATGACCAACCCGACGACCGGCGGCGTTACCGCCAGCTATGCCATGCTCGGTGATTTCAATCTAGCTGAACCGGGCGCACTGATCGGCTTTGCCGGGCCGCGAGTCATCCGGCAGACGATCGGCCGCGACCTGCCCGAAGGCTTCCAGACCGCCGAATACCTGCTCGAACACGGCTTCCTCGATTTCATCATCCCACGCACCCAGATGAAGAGCCGTCTCACCAAGCTGCTGGCCATCCTGCAACACAAGTATGAGAAGTAGAGAGTATTATTAGTTTAAACTCTCCAAAAGTTCCGAACTTTTGGAGAGTTCGTACAAGGTTTATTTCATCAACAACATCTTCTTCACCAGCACCTTACTCCCCGCCTGCAGACGGTAAAAATATACCCCGCTGGACAGTTGTGAGGCGTTGAAGGTTACCTCATGGATGCCTTTTTGCTGATTCGCATCCACCAATGTAGCCACTCGGCGACCTAATATATTCCAGACCGTCAGCCGTATATGACCACTTTGAGCCAGCTGATAACTAATGATCGTGGTCGGATTGAATGGGTTCGGGTAGTTTGCGTTTAGGGCAGTTCGGGTTGGTCTTACAGAGGCAACACTATCCGATAGGTTACCGACGGCCCCATTGGAACCGGCCATCTTCAGATTCAGGGCCTCCTGTATGTTTTCCTGTGCGATCTGATAGCGTGCAACTACCTGTTTAGCCGGTTCACCCAGACTTACTTCCGCTTGTTCTACTTTGTCTAGCAGGGCCAATTCTTGTTTATACGATCCCCGTGCGTCCAGCAGGTTCATCTGATCGGTCATATGAGCGATCTTACCACGGGCAGAACTGATGTAAGGAGCGTATTCCGTTACTTTCTTTTGGGCCTCGGCATAGCGCCCGAAGCGGTAAGCTTCATGCTCGTCCATAAGCATAAGCCGTTCCGCCTGGGTCGCCGACAGGGTAATCTCGTTTGCACCGGTAATAGGGGAACCGTTCAGATAGTTCCGGATCATTCCATCCCAGAGAGTCCGGTCTTGTTTTCTTTCACTGGAGAAGGAACTGTCTCTATAGGATACCAGGTGTAGCATGTAGAGTTCCTGGATCTCCTTCATAAGGCCCTGTCCATCAGATGCCTGGGCAATTTTCCCCCAGAGGGTATGCATACGTGCTCGCAGCTCTGCCTTGCTACTCGCCAGGGATACCGAAGAAGTCTTCGATGGGGAAGTGTTCATTTGCACTTCTGGGGATGTCTCTTTGGAGACTCCTCGAACCAGCATGGGTTCCGGACTGGATGGAGCCATATGCTGGGGATACCCGCCGGAGGGAACCCCGCACCCGATTATCGCACAAGGATCATAGCTCAGCCAGCCGGAATAGTCGATCGGTCCGTAAAACAGAGAACTGCTCGGACTAGACGTACCCCACCAGTTTCCATAGGCGTCTACCGAGGTGGAACTCTCATTGTAAACCAGATAATTAGAGTTACCCGATGCCGCAAAGACGCTGTTATCTCCTTCTTGCGGGGTACTGGCATCTCCCATCGTCAGAGTAGAGGAGGGATCAACCAGGATTTGATAGTTAGGGTTATCCTCAATCTCGTTCACCCCATCTATCATGGAGACGTCACTGCCGCCATTTATTTCCAT
>DATFNI010000482.1:0-7693 GCA_035266485.1 Balneolales bacterium | reverse complement strand
GGTTGTTTCTTCTTCGGCCACATCGAGCACGTCGTCGACCGTGACAATTCCCAGCAGAATGCCGCGTGAGTCGGTAACAGGGAGCGCAATCCGGTCGTAGTCCCTGAACAGCTGCACTGCCTTTTCCTGATCATCGTACGCCTTTAATGAGACGAATTTCTCATCCATCAAATCCGTGATCGAGGTTTCCGGATCGGCCAGCAACAGTTCGCGAATGCGAAGATCGTCAACAAGCCGCCAATCCTTGTCCACCACGTAAATCACATTAAGCGTTTCGCTGTCTTTGCCATGTCGCCGGATATGTTCCATAGCCTGTTGGATCGTCCAGTGGGGACGCACGGCCACGTAATCGGTGGTCATCAAACGGCCTATGCTCTCCTCAGGATAGCCAAGCAGCATCGTCGTGATCTTACGCTCATCCGGAGAAAGCAGCGCGATCAGCCGTTGGGCTACTTCGGCAGGAAGTTCCTCGAGCAACGCGGTACGGTCGTCAGGGGAGAGGTCGTTAAGCAGCTCAGTCAGACGCGTCTTGTCCCTGGCCAGCGCCTCAATCAACTCCTCCTGTTTCTCATTAGCCAGGTATTCGAAGGTCTTGGATGCAACATCCCTGGGAAGAACGCGGAAAACAAGGATACTTTCATCTGTCGGCAGATCACGTATCAGGGTGGCAATTTCGGAAGGCTCCCATTCACTGATTGCTTCACGAATTCCAATCAGATTTTTTTTCTGGATGAGCTCTTCAATTTCCGGCTTGAGTAGTTGATCGGTATGCATAACCTGAGCCTTTCATGAAAAATGTGAGTATGCATCGCTATACTAGTGAATGTTGTTTCATGCCTTCCGACAAGCTGTCAAGAATAACCATTTATACCATTCCGGGCAATGCGTTTTAAGCATTCCGTTCAAAATTCATTCAGAATTTGGCATTATGTTCAAACTAATAAACTGAAAACTGTCAGTATGCCGAAAACTAAATAGATGATTATGAAAAAATTAATTCTTCCAATTTTACTGCTGTTCACAATAGGGACTTATTCTGTCTGCTATTCACAGATAAAAGTTCCGGAGAAGGTTTCAAAGGCATTTAACAAAAAATTCCCTCATGCCCAAAAAGTTAAATGGGGAATGGAAAATGTACATGAATATGAAGCCGATTTCGTGAACAAGGGCCAACAAATGTCCGCCAATTTCAAGACCAACGGGATATGGGTGGAAACAGAACAGGATATTTCAGCTAGTGCCTTGCCAACAACGGTCCGGGATGCGGTAAACCATGATTATAAGGGCGCCAAAATTAAAGGTGCTGCTCGTGTTCAGAATCCGAACGGAGAACGTTATGAGATAGATGCCGAAGTGAAAGAAGATAATATGGAACTTGTTTATTCAACAAGGGGTAAACTCTTGTCTCACTCTGTGATTAAAGATAATGACGAAGGTGACGGAGACTAATTAAACAAATATGGCCGTGCCCATGTGTTGTGGAATTGAGCACCAAGCCTATAAAGCAGGATTGAAATAAAATATTTAACGTCAGTTCGATATAGTAAAATGTTCGGGATTAGGTTGAATTTCAAGGTTTCGAGGCATTCGAAAATGGGTTCTACCCGTTATACCTCACCCGAACCTCCCGCCCCGATGCCTCGGGGTCGGGACAAGCTATCTCCATATCCATGGAGAGGGGCTATTTTAACTTTTTGTCCGCGAGAATCCGCGTCATCCGTGTTGTCCGTGTTCTATTCTTTTTGCCATCGATTCTTATCTCGAATTCACGTTAATTAAGTATGTATTGTTTCGAAACTATTTAGATTTTGGTATAAATATGTTATGTCTGCATATTTATGCAATATTTGTCCTATTACCCCATCATAGTGGAAAAAAATTTAAAATTTAAATCATCTAGCCAGTATAAGTATTTTGAAAAGATTATTGCTTCTTTGTCTAGTACTAGCACTTTCTTCTGAAATTGTAAATGGTCAGTCGCGCCCGCTTAGCTGGTTTCTGCAGCAGGCTTACAATCATGATCCACAGATTGCGACGTCGCAAAGAAATGAAAAAATTGCACGGATCGGGAAGCAGATCAACCATGCCATGTTCCGCAAGCCTGTTTTAAGCGGAGACGGTTTAGCACTATGGGCTCCGGGAACATCTACCTGGGGTTTTAGTAAATCGATAACTAATGGCGGTGAATATGACGCCCTGTTAAATGTTCGATATCCTCTCTGGCAGGGTAATAATCTTAAAGCATATGATATGGTTAGTACGGCTCGGGAAAAAAGGGCTAATAGTAACGTACTATTTAGGAAACATGATTTGAGGATGCAGGTTACGAACGCCTATATCCAGATCTATGGGGACCAACAGAACATAAGTTACCTTAACGGCCTACATAAGTTATTACGAGAGCAACTGAACCAATTGAATTCCCTGGTACAGGGGGGGCTGATTAAAATCACTGATTTAAAACAAATAAGTCTGGAGGATTCTCAAATTCAAATCCAGATAAAATCAGCAATAAATCAGCTATCTCAGGATCAGGTATCCTTAAACCAGCTTTGTGGCCTGCCCGATACTACCGGTTATCAGGTTAATGAACCTCTGATAAGCCCAAATATTAAACCGGACAGTTTGGTTAATACCAACAGTAGCCGTTTCTTGAGGTCTTTTTCTATTGACAGTCTTGGTTTATCTGCACAACAAAAAGTTCAGGACACACAATATTTGCCCCAACTGAATGCATTGGTAAATGCCGGGCTATCTTCAGCCAGTTTAAGAAATGCGGATCACAGTCTTGGTTTTACTGCCGGTCTCCAATTGAGTTGGAAGTTGTGGGATGGGGGGCAGAAGTCACTGCAACACCAACAAACAGAGTTGGACCTCGAAAATGTCAGGGATCAGAAAAGCTTTGAAAAGATTCGGATATATCAACAAAGAAATTCTTTGCAGAAAACGCTACAGGCACTTCGGGATCAGATCGATCAGCAGGAGCAGCAAGTAAATGGCTATCGGAATTTACTCGATACCTACAGAACGGAGATAGATAAGGGAATTAGGCCGGTAACAGATTATGTGACGGTATTCCGTCAGTACCTGAATTCAAAAAACACACTGAATACACTACAGATTCAACGGCTTCAAACAATTAACGAACTGAACTATTGGAATTGGTAAGATGAAATTACGTTATGGCATTATGATGTTACGGCTACTGCTTATAGCAGTTATAGCCTGGGGATGTGGTACAAAACAAAAAACAGACAGTAATGGAAGCGATGAACCTGTTACCGTGGCTCAGGTTCAGGTAACCCGGGTTAGCTACAGAACATTGGCTGATACCCTGAATGTTAATGGCCAGGTGATGGAAGGACAACAATTCACAGTCCGTGCGCCGGTAACCGGCTATGTAACAAAATTATATGTCCGCCCTGGTGAGCAAGTTCGTGCCGGACGGCCTTTGTTTTCAATACAGACAAGGGAACAGGCTGCACTAGCCAGGGATTCTTCCGGGAATTCACTGCCGCAGCCATCTGCGGTGATTGTCAGAGCACCCGTTGATGGTCAGATTGCCACGGTTTCGACAGGAGATGGGGTTTATGTTGCGGAGGGTTCGAATATGGCTGTCCTTAACTCTAAAAACAATCTCTATTTGCAAGCGTATATCCCGGCTCAGTGGAGCAACAAGGTACAGCCGGGTGATTCTGCAATAGTCGAATGGGCAGATGGACAGAAAAAATGGGCAAAAGTCGGAAGTCGTCTGGCACAAGCCGACAGTCAAAGTCAGTCTATAATGTTTATGATTAACGATATCCCCACAAGCAGACTTTTGCCAGGCGAAAGGTTGTCGGTCCTTATACCGGTAAACAAGGTGGTCAATGAGCAAGTCCTGCCCAGGGATGCGGTGCTGACCGATGAGTCCATGAATTCCTGGTGGGTCATGAAGATGATTAATGATTCGGTTGCTGTCCGCGTGCCCGTAACCCCAGGGATATCGGCCGGTAACTGGATGGCAGTGCCCAAACCAAAATTTCAGAAAAATGATCAGATTCTGGTCCAGGGTAATTATGGCCTTGCAGATACCGCCAGGGTGAAAGTGATTAACCAGTAAGTGGTCAATTTCATGGTTATTCCGTTGTATTCGGCAACCAGACAGATACCGGGAAATCTCAAACATGGCGATGTCATCCTGATGTTATCCCGCTTGCGGGATAGCGTAGGATCTCGTCTGCAGATGGTATTGGTCGTTTTAATCTGCAGAGATCGGTACTGGTTTCAAACGAGATCCTTCGCCCCAAAACTGTCATGGCAGGATGTCTGGGATAGAAATGGGGCTCAGGATGACATCGCCATGTTTAAAATTTTTGCCGCCAGTTTGGTGTCGGATGCACCAGAATGGCTGTTAACAAGATGTAATTAAACAATCCCGAGATGGAGCATTTTTATAACCGTTTTAAGAATCCACTTACTTATATAGCCATATTAATATTAATAGGTGGTTATCTGGCATATCGTAATATGCACAGTTCGTTATTCCCCAATATTACGTTTCCAAAAATAAAGATCATTGCCAATAATGGAGAGCAACCTGTCCATAAGATGATGATCGATGTGACCCGACCCCTTGAAGAAGCCATAAAACGGATACCTGACCTACAACAGGTGCACAGCACAACCAGCCGGGGCAGTTGTGAGATTTCTGCGTATTTGAGCTGGAAAGCTAATATTTACACAAGTCAGCAATTGATTGAGTCTCGGATCAATGAAATTCGTACTCAGTTACCATCCAATGTGCAGATTCAGATTGAGAGAATGAATCCATCTACACTGCCGGTGATGGGTTTCATACTTTCAGGGAAGCATCAAACATTATTGGACCTCAAACAGGTAGCACTATATACGGTACGACCGTATCTCTCACAATTATCCGGCGTGGCGATGGTGCAGGTTCAGGGCGGCCGCGACAAAGAGTACTGGGTGGAACTGCAGCCAAAGAATCTGAGCCGTCTCCAGATCACACCATCCGAAATCAAGAATGCGGTTGCACAGTCAGACATTGTGGCTTCAAATGGGTATGGTGAAGCTCATCGCCGGTTGTACCTGTCTTTGACTGATGGTAGTGTGAAGGATATTCAGCAACTGAAGAACCTGGTGGTGACGTACCGGCATAACCGACCTATATATCTCTCCGATGTCGCCAATATCAAGGTACATGATGCCATCCAGTATGTCAGGATCAATGTCGACGGAAAGAGTGGGGTTCTGTTTAATATCGTCAAGCAACCTAACGAAAACCTGATTTCACTGTCCAATGAGGTCAATGCAAAGGTAAAGGCCATGGAGGCTATTTTACCGGCTGGCCTGAAAGTGACTCCCTATTATGATCAGGCCGAGTATGTATCACAAAGCATTCACAGCGGAAAGGATGCCCTTTGGATTGGGATTGCATTCGCATTGATCATCGTGATTATATTTCTGCGGTCCATTCGTGCGACGTTTGCACTGCTTGTTTCTGTTCCCGTGTCCATTGCTCTGACGATGGCCGTTATTTACATGGTCGGATACACACTGAACCTGATGACTCTTGGTGCTCTGGTTGCGGCCATTGGACTGGTCGTCGACGATGCCATCGTAGTGATCGAGTTTATCCACCGGGTGAACGAGGAGCATCCTAATGAACCGGTGCGAAAGCATATCCAGATTGCCATACCACGGCTGTTGCCCGCCATGATTGCCTCATCGCTGAGCACCATTGTCATCTTTTTCCCTTTTTCCCTGATGAGCGGTGTTGCGGGGGCGTGGTTTACCGTGATGGCCAACACAATGATCATCACCCTGGCGTGTTCCTATCTCGTGAGTTGGCTGTTGCTTCCGATCGGTTACTTGTTCATGGAAAAGATTAAGAAACAGGAACACAAGGAAAGTAAACCCGAACCACTGTACCAGTGGCCGCTCTTTTTTCTGAACAACTGGTGGATTGCACTTCTTTTTGCAGGCTGTCTGATAGGCGGGTTATTTTGGGCCATGCCGCATTTAAAATCTGGGTTCCTGCCGCATATGGATGAAGGCAGCATAGTGCTTGACTACATTACTCCTCCGGGTTCCTCTCTGGACCAATCGGATCGTATGCTGTCTAAAATCGATGACATCATCAAAAATAATCCCTATGTAACCCATTTTTCCCGGCGGACAGGTACGCAGATGGGCTTTTTTATTACGGAACCGAACAACGGTGATTATCTGATTCAGTTAAAAAGTAAAAGAAAAGTTTCTACGGATTATGTCATCAATCAAATACGCGACTCGATAGCGGCTACCGTACCGGCCATTGATGTCGATTTAGGGCAAGTAATAGCAGACCGCCTGGGCGATCTTACAACACAATATTCACAACCTATACAGATTAATGTTTTCGGCAATAACACCGCAACGCTGCACAAATATGCCAATAAAGTTGCAGATCTCATTGGTCATGTCCGGGGGACGGCTGATGTGTATAATGGGCTTACTGTGGCGGGACCTTCTTTTAGTGTTATCCCAAAGGAAGGGGAGTTAAATGCGTACCATCTTACCCCGGCGGATCTTCACCTGCAACTCCAGACACAACTTAGCGGTACTGTGGTCGGAGATGCGCTTGAGCAGAACCAGGCAACTCCAATCCGAATGATTTATCCGACAGGACTGCGGTATGATTTGACAAAACTGCGTCGCGCTTCAGTGCTGCTTCCAAACGGATCACAAGAACCGGTGGAAACTCTGGCAAACATAAAAATCAATAAGGGAAGTACTGAAATTGATCGCCTGAATCTCCAGGAAATGGTTACCGTGACTGCGCGGCTCAGCAATCGCGACCTGGGCAGCACCATCAAGGATATCAAAAAGACGCTCACCCAGAAGTTACAGTTGCCTAAGGGATATCACTACTCGATAACCGGCGATTATAAGAAACAACAGCAGAGTTTTCACGAACTTATGATGATCATGATACTGGCGGCTCTGCTGGTCCTTACTGTTATGTTGTTCCTTTTCCGTGATTTTCGGATAGGCATTATCGTCTTAGTAGTAGGCGCTCTCAGTATTTCAGGAGCCGTATTGGCATTGTATTTTACGGGCATTCAGCTCAATGTCGGAAGTTATACCGGTCTGATTATGATTGTTGGAATCATAGCGGAAAACAGTGTATTTACCTGTCGTTATTTTTTGAATGAATACCGGGAACATGGAGTTAAAAAGGCCCTGCAGAGAGCAATATCTGCGCGTTTTCGTCCCAAAATCATGACGGCAACGGCTGCCATTGCAGCATTGCTTCCCCTTGCCTTTGCAATCGGTACCGGCGATGACCTGCAACAACCCATGGCCATTGCCGTGATTGGAGGCTTCCTGGTTGCCATTCCCTTGCTTCAGGTCGTACTGCCTACATTGCTTTATTTTGCGTATGGGTGGCAGGATAAGAAGAAGTGAGCAACGGACAACTAACGTTCGTGTATGATAATCGTTGCCGGACGTCAGCGAGATTCTACGTTCTTCGACAGGTCGAAGAACATCAGAGAATGACAGAGGTTGTGTATAGGGTGGAGTATTGTGCCTTTTGGCCGAATTATGCGCATGAAATGATTCCACCTTGAACATAAATCCTAAACACAAAAGATGTCATCCTGCCGGCGATCCCGGCTGTTCCCGGGATCGGCTTAGGATCCCGTTA
>DATFNI010000481.1:0-7831 GCA_035266485.1 Balneolales bacterium | reverse complement strand
GATATCGTTACATTCAGCTATGAATCCGGCAGTACCCAATATCAGTTGCATGATTACCAGGCCCAGCCCGGACAATCTTCTACTTATTACAATAATCCGACTGCATCGATAAACGGTCCGCTCGACTTTGCATATTATCATTGGGTAATGGTGGCCGGCGACCTGAATGCCGATGCCGTGCACCTGGGCGCGCCAAAACGAACGACTGTACACAATATCGTGCAGCCGCTGGTTATCCTGAACGCGCCGCCTATCCATTATGATATACTTAATGGAACGGCCTACGATATAAATGGGTGCTTTACAAGCGGTGTGCCATGTGATTTCAAATCAACCTATGTGAATGCAACTGACAATACGATGGAGGTGTCTACCGAGGTTAACGCCGACTGGGGGGTGTCTCAATCGATATCGGCAACGGTAGGCGCCGGCGGCAAAGGAGTGTTAAAAAAACTGCCCTTTTCAGTTTCAGCTTCAATAACCGGAACGCTGGATCGTACCTATGGGGGAGGATTTTCTAAGGTCAGCGGGTCATCGCAGTCCTATAAAGTGACCGTAACGTCAGATGCGATCGCCGATGATCGAATTTACGCCACAATATCGGATTATGATATCCTTGAATACCCAACATACTCCAAAGGTGAGTTGGCAGGACACGTGGCCGTCGTGCTTCCCAAATTCACTGGACTGGAAAGCTTGCAGAATACCTGGTTTGCAGGTAAGAGTGAACGGGCCCGAATGTACCTCGCTGATCATGAGGTGGGCAACATTCTCTCTTATCCTGAGTCGGCTACACTTCCAGCCGGGGCTACCCTGTTCGGCAACGGGGGATTTGCAAGCGGCGGCGGTGCTGACACTTGGGAGCTTTCGGGAAGCTCAGGTCAGGACTGGGAGCTTATGTTCAGTTCCACTGAAATAAATGAGCGTACCCGGACATCTTACCAAACACTCGACCGCAGCGTATCGGCCGATCTGAGTGTTAGTTACGGAGTGGTTGACGTCGATCTGGAAGGCTCCATGTCCGATTCTTATGATAATGACCAGATTTCTACACATAAGACAACGGTCCGGCAAGAAAGTGGTCTGAAGGTACATTTTGGTACGATCGATGCATCCATACTGGGCACAAAAACATACACCGTCTCTCCGTATGTGTACTGGGATTCGGCCGGTGCCCTCGTCCTTGATTATGCGATCGACCCGGATCAGTCGACAGGCGTGCCATCGTGGTGGACGCAACAATATGGCAGCAAACCGGATCTCACATTTAACCTTCCATGGCTCTACGATGAAGAGAAGGGAATCGGCAGCACTGATCCGCAGGTTCAGAGTCAGGAGACCCGAGATATTATTTTTAACCCGGTAAACCCACAACCCGGTGAGGTAGCCTCCATTTATGCCCGTGTCGATAACTATAGCCTTACGGATATGAGCACCGGATCAACACTGAAATTTTACTATGGCGATCCGAATAACGGCGGCACTCTCATTACGAATCAGGATGGGGTGAGCAGTGTGAATGTACCTGCCATTCAGGCCAGGAAGAGCGCCGTAATAGAACTGGCAAATTGGAAAGTGCCGGCCAATCTGACGAACCAGTCGAAAGTCTATGCCGTGGTCGATCCCAACAACACGATTGCCGAGGTCCATGAGAACAATAATACCGCCTGGAACCTGATCAATCCGGATGCTCCAACGGGTACGGCCATCGAAGGGCAGGGCAACCCCGCTCTCCCGGCTCATATCTCGCTAGAGCAGAATTACCCGAACCCGTTCAACCCGACCACAAACATCAGCTACTCGCTGGTGCAGGCCCAAAACGTAACTATCAGGGTGTATGATATCCTGGGCCGTGAAGTGGCCACCTTGTTTAAAGGATGGCAGTCGTCAGGCACCCACCGGATACAGTTCGACGCCTCGCGTCTGTCCAGCGGGTTGTATTTCTACCGGATGCAAACCAAAGGGTATGTGCTGACCCGCAAAATGATGTTGATTAAATAGACAGAAATGATCCTTGTCAGTCATACCAGCATAGCTGAATAATCATAGGGAGGATATTATGGAGAATATGTACATCAACCACATAGCCGTATTCGTATGTGCTGTAATCAGTTTAGTGATCGGTGGAATCTGGTATTCACCGATTTTATTCTACAAAGCATGGCAAAATGAGAGCGGCTTTTCCGATGAAGATCTGAAGAACGCCAAACCGGGAAAAGTGTACACCATTACCTTTATTTTGTCGCTCGTCATATCTTACAACCTTGCTTTTTTTTTGGGAGATGCCAAAACCGATTGGGTGTGGGGTACAACCGCGGGCTTCCTTGCGGGATTCGGCTGGGCCGCAATGATCTTTACAATTATAGCTCTGTTCGAACAGAAAACGCTCAAATACATCATGATTAATGACGGATATATCGTCATATATTTCACATTAATCGGTTTTGTCCTCGGTATCTGGAGATAACAGCATTACTCATCTTACTGAGAAAATTCCCATATCCGGAACAACCTTTGCTGACAGAAGTGTGTCTTGATAAACGAATTGGATTTTACCCTTACCTTGCTATAAACTTATTCAATGAACCGGATTGATCGTCTAACCGCCATTTTAATACAGTTGCAGTCACGGAGGGTTGTCAGGGCCCGGGATATTGCAGAGCGCTTTGGAATTAGTCTGCGTACCGTTTATCGCGACATCCGCGCTCTGGAAGAGGCCGGCGTACCGCTGTTTAGTGAAGCGGGTGTGGGTTATTCGATCATGGAGGGATATCGCCTGCCGCCTGTCATGTTTACCAGGGATGAGGCCACGGCTTTTCTTATGGCAGGGAAACTGGTTGAGAAGCTAACCGATCCGTCTACGATAACCAGTTATCAGTCGGCGATGTATAAAGTGAAAGCTGTATTGCATAGTACCGAGAAGGACCTGCTTGAACGCGCCAACGATCATATCGAGGTGATCAGGCATCGAGCTCCGCTTAATACTCAGTCGGTGGACAACACACTTCAGAACCTGTTGAAGGGTAAAAGATTAGAACACGGATAACGCCGACGACACGGATTCAGGCGGACAAAAAATTTTGTCCACCCAAATCCTTACTTTAACCTTTCTCCTTTCTGTTGACACAGGGTTGTCATATGCAGGTCCGTATTATGTTTGAAACTGACCGGTAAGTTTTACAAATAATGAACACCACAGATATCATCAGACTTCGTCTGATAAACCAGGGAATTAATCGGCGGAATTTTACTCAACCGGCAGATGTGGTCTCATGGATGGGTGCCATGCAGGCGCAGGATTATTATGCCTCGCTTTGGGCTATCGGGTTGCGAATGAACCGGGTATCAGAAGATGAAATCGAGAAGGCCATCTCAAATAAAACGATTATCCGTACCTGGCCGATGCGTGGAACATTGCATTTTGTTGCAGCAGAAGATGTTCGCTGGATGCTCGACCTGATGACCCCTCGCATTATCTCCGGAAGTGCCGGCCGTTTCCGTCGTTTGGGTATAGATGAGAGTACGCTCAGGAAAAGCAAAGACCTGATCATCAAAGCTTTGCAAGGAGGGAAGCAGTGTGCCCGGCCCGAAATTTATAAGTTGATGGAGGCGTTGAACATACCAACTTCCAGGCAACGGGGGATGCAGATTTTGTGGCGGATGGCCCTGGAGGGCCTTATTTGCGCCGGACCCCGTGTAGGAAAGCAGCATACGTTTGTGCTGCTCGACGAATGGATACCAGGCCAAGGGAAAATGAATCGGGAAGAGGCGCTGACAAAATTAACACGCCGATATTTTCGTGGCCATGGTCCGGCTACTGTCTACGATTTTTCCTGGTGGTCCGGTCTCACAATCAAAGATGCAAGACAGGGAATAGAGATGGTTGCCGGCGATCTTAAGAAAAGATCTATAGACGGTCAGTATTTTTGGTTCCCGGATGATATTGAAGAAAAGGAAGCGGCGTCGCAAAGATTGCATTTGCTGCCGGCCTTTGATGAGTATCTGGTGGCATACAAGGACAGGAGTGCAGCCTTGGATCAGGTCAGGATGAATCAGGTATACACCACAAACGGCATTTTTAGCTCCGTAATCATCGCAAATGGTAAAGTAGCGGGCACGTGGAAACGTATCGTTGAGAAAGACAGAGTCATTATAGAGACAAATACATTCGATCCATGGAGTAAATCGCGAAGGCAAGCTATTGCCAGAGAGGCCCGTCGTTATGGAAAATTTATCGGTCGACCCGCATTGGTAACCGACCGTAGGGGTAATCCCCGATGATAACCCCGTGCACTACGTGATATTTGCCTGGAAGACGGATATGCAAGGTAAAGGTGTTAAATCTCCACCTCGTTATTAATGCTACACGGGATTGATAAACAACAGTCCCGGGTTATAAGAGTCAGTGATCAGTGATCAGTAAACAATAAACAGTTGAAATTCCCTTAAGAGTCGGCTTTGTCATGCTCTTCAGGAGAATGACATCGTTTTAAAACGCTAAAATGATTTGGGAGTGATCGATGGACCGAAAGATTCCCAATACATCGGGATAAAGTATGCCCAGGTTGAAATCCTATATCATTAAATGATCCATTGGTTCATCGCAGATCTAGCCGGTCCATAAAAGCCAAGAGGGTGCAGAGCGGTTGTTAGGATTTGGAATCTCAATGCAGATCCGCCAGTTCGATCAGCACTTTTTTGTACAGGTGGTCTACATCGCTCTTGTGACCGTCGTAGTTATTGGCAATCATGCTGAAGACGATCAGGCGCCCCTTTTTGTCGTGCAGATAACCGGACATGCTTCGGGCATCTGAAATCAATCCGGATTTAATCCGGGCGTTATTCGCAATTGGAGTGCCGTTTCCGAAATGGTTGAAATAGCCAATATCATCAGGGTCACCTGCGATCCCCAGGGAGCGGTAAAAATCCGGGAACCAGCTTTGTTTCGATGCATAAACCAATTGTTCAACCATCGTCCTGGGAGTGATCCGGTCGGCGGGCGACAGGCCGCTGCCATCATAGATATGCATTCCCTCCGAATAGATGTGATGATCTTTCAGAAATCTCCTGATCGTTTTCACACCTTCCACTTCCGTTCCCTTTCCCGTTTCATGCACGGCCAACATCCGCAGGCAGTGCTCAGCGTAAAGATTGATGCTCTTTTTGTTGGTTTTATATACGATATCACTCAGTTTCGGTGACAGGGTTGTCGTGATCTCATGCATAGCACTATATGCAACCGGTCCGGTAGCCTTCCTGCTGCTATCCGAAACGGCTATACCTGCACTCTTCAGCGATGAGCGCAGGGTATCGGCTGCAAAAAGGGCCGGGTCAGGAATCGATCCTTTATCGGAAAACTCCGTATATCCGGCGGGTACGGTTCCGCGTAATACTATCACCTTTTGCAGGGGACCGGCATAGATATAACCATTGTCCCCGCTGCCTGCCGCACCGGTTTTCATATCATTGATGAATGTAAGTCCGGGAATTCTGGGATCCATCCTCAACAAACGGGCCGGTCTGCCCACAACACGGGAAGGATGGAAGTACAGCGTATAAAGATCATCATGAATGGTCAGGCCATTGGCACCGGCGCCATAATAATTCCCGATGTCCATCCAAAGCCAGTAATCCGGTGTGCTGTTGCCGGAAAAGATTTGGTTGTCGGCGATGACCGGGCCATCAATTTTTTTGATGCCCACGGCTTTTATCGCTTTAACCCATTGCTGCATCAGGGCATCAAGGGGGAGTGAACCTTTCACCTCATCCGATCCAAGCGTTGGGTCGCCTCCACCTTTTATATAAATATTGCCGTGCAGAATCCCATCATCACCGATGTTTCCATCATAAAACAATGAAGTTTTGAAGCGAAAATCGGGACCAAGTTCATTCAAAGCGATGGAAGTGGTTACGGCTTTGAGTCCGGATGCCGGTGCGAGCCCGCGTTCGCTGTTGTGATCCATCAAGACCTGCCCGTTATCGGCGTAAACGGCATAGGCACCCCACGTAGCATGCCTTAATACTGCCGTATTATCAAGTTCTTTCAGCGTGTGATTAAGATGTGGAATTCCGATAGGGCCCAACCCAACGAAGCAAAGGCAGGATAGCAGAAGCGCGGTTTTTCGAAGTGTATGAAAAGGCATTGATACAGGATTAAATAAATGGATACTGATTTTAAGGCTAACACAGATAAAACGAAACTGAAATGCTGTGTCCTCCGTGCAATTCTCTACGATTCCTGTGGGTACTATTACTCGTGGACAATTTTCAGGCAAGTATTGACCCGATTCTGGATAGCCATCTAAAAAAATAAAGAAATCATTACAGACCAATTCCTCCCGATCTTTTATATTGGTCTGATCATTCAACTTAATCCAAAGTCGTACCGGCTAACAAATGATGAAAAATTTACGATCCCAATATTTGCTTCTGGCTATTTTCGCAGTCTTATTAACACAATGTTCAGCTTCTCACAAAACCGAACAGAACACAAAGCCCGGCTTCAAACAGGAACAGCCCGGTGGTGAAAGGACCATGCTGCCCAACGGGTGGAGTCTTTCACCGGCAGGCCATTTTGTCGATCTGGCTGATTTGCCCTTAAACCTGGTGGTATCCCATTCGGGTAAATATCTGGCTGTTACCAATAACGGTTACGGACATCAGAGTATCATGCTTTTTAACCCGCAGGGAAAAAAGCTGGATACGAGGTTTATACCCGAATCCTGGCTGGGACTGGCTTTCAGCGACAATGATCATTATCTCTATGCTTCAGAGGGGAATGAAGATAATATCCTGATCTATGCGATTAATGATGGCAAGCTTTCTCTTCAGGACAGCCTGAATCTTGGGAAGCCATGGCCGAAACAAAAGATTTCACCGACCGGTATAGCCGTTGATAATGCGCACAACAGGCTTTTTACAGTGACCAAGGAAGACAGTTCACTGTATGAATTCAATCTTCAGACGAAACAAATTGTGCATCGTGTACCTCTTGGTGCTGAAGCATATACGTGTTTGTTATCGCCTGACAAGAATAAACTTTACATATCCCTGTGGGGTGGAGAGGCAGTCGATGTGTTTGATGCCCGCACGGCTCAACTGATAAAAAAAATACCCGCAGGCAGCCATCCCACGGATATGGTTCTTTCTCACGATGGGAAATATCTTTATGTGGCTAATGCGAATGACAATACCGTATCCATCATCAATACAGAAGCCGAAAAAGTGATCGAGACCATCAATTCGGCGTTGTATCCGGATTCTCCGGCCGGGAGTACGCCCAATGGCCTGGCCCTGTCGGGCAATGGCAAACGGCTTTATATCGCCAATGCTGATAATAACTGCCTCGCCGTTTTTGATGTTACCAATCCCGGTGAAAGCCGTTCTCTTGGTTTCATTCCGACAGGATGGTATCCGACTTCGGTGAAAGTGTTGGATGGTAAAATATATGTCACCAATGGAAAAGGGCAGTTCAGTATGCCCAATCCCAAAGGACCCAATCCTACAAAAAGAAGTACGCCGGAGACTCAGTATATTGCACGCATCTTAACCGGAACGATGTCAATCATACCGGTACCGGATGAGGATCAGCTTCATGCCTATACCCAGGAAGTTTACAGGGATACACCATACAAGGGAACGGCAAAACCTGCGGAAAAGGTGGCATCTGATAACCCGATACCCCAAGAGATTGGCCGGAAGAGTCCGATTAAGCACGTTTTCTACATCATTAAAGAGAACCGGACATATGATCAGGTGCTCGGTGATGTGAAGGAAGGGAACGGGGACTCTTCGCTTACTCTTTTCGGAAGAAGGATTACCCCGAACGAAC
>DATFNI010000480.1:0-2435 GCA_035266485.1 Balneolales bacterium | reverse complement strand
AATTTGAGAGGGGCGTGCACCGGGTTCAGCGGGTTCCTGAGACCGAGTCGCAGGGGCGTATCCATACCTCTGCCGCCACGGTGGCTGTCTTGCCGGAAGCTGAGGAAGTGGATATCCAGATCAATCCGGCGGATCTTGAATTCGAAGCTTACCGGTCAACAGGCGCGGGCGGTCAGCACGTCAACACCACCGATTCGGCTGTAAGGATCCGTCACATTCCGTCAGGCGTGGTCGTTACATGCCAGGAAGAACGGTCGCAGCACAAGAACCGTGACAAGGCTATGAAGATGCTGCGGTCCAGGCTCTACGAAGCCGAACTGCAAGAGAAAGAGTCGAAACGGGCGGCAGAACGCAAAAGCCAGGTATCGAGCGGCGATCGCAGTGCCAAGATCCGCACCTATAACTTCCCGCAGGGGCGCTTGACCGACCACCGTATCGGCCTCACACTCTACAACCTGGACGAGATTATGAAGGGGCACATAGAAGAGGTCATTAATGCCCTGAGGGTGCAGGACAACCTGGAAAAGCTCAATGCCACAGCACAGGAGTGACAGAGAATTATGAATGTTGAATTTTGAATTTACCGGCTACAAGTGGGTTAGCGGTTCTGGCGAGAACACGAAACAGCGCGCAGTTGGGAATATGCACGCAACGATAAACAATACGATGCCGATAAATCGAATGAAGTTACTTCAACACCTTAACACATTAACACTTTTAACTCTCCCAAGATCTTCCATTATTTTAGCGCATTTCCCTACTTATTTTCATACTTTATGATCTGAATTTCCGGAATGGTTGATTAGCCGGGAACTTGCAGGCCTGATTCACTAAGATGGCGTGATTAGTTTCAACTGTTTTTTCTGATGATTTGTATGGGTCTTCTGGTCATGGCGTCAAAATTATTGTTCGTGTGAATAAAGAAAGTAAATCATGATTGGTAAAAAAATCTCACTGTGGTTGGGAATCGTTGTTGTCGTCATCTTCCTGCTGGCTTCATTCAGCCACTGGATTGTAACCTGGCTCTGGCTCAACCAGTTTGGCTACTCCAATGTATTTGTGACGATCAAACTGACACAGATTATCCTGATGCTGATGGCATTTGTGGCGTCTGGTGCATTTATCGGAACAAACGCGTGGTGGATGAACCGCACTCTGGGAAAAAACGAGATCACGATAACGCGACCCGACGGCTCCGTGGCCGTGTTCGGAGGAGCCGAGTTCCAACGATGGTTACGCATCATTCTTACCGTTGTAACGGTTGTTGTGGCAGCTCTTTTCGCATTCACATTTTTTTACCATTGGGATACCTATTTTCGCTTTCACTGGCGTGCTGATTTCGGCAAAGTTGATCCTATTTTTCATAAAGATTTCGGTTTTTACCTGTTCCGGCTTCCATTTCTTAATCTTATCCAGGGAAGCTTTTCAACTCTGGAATTCCTTTTGACCGGGGCAGTCATCGCTATTTACGTGTATAGCGGTCAGTTAAGCTATCATAAGGGCGTCGGCCTTCGGGCGGGTAAAGCTGTCACCCGGCATATCAGTGTAAACCTGGCGGTATGGTTGTTGCTTGTAGCCTGGGGATTTTTCCTGGATCGATATGAGTTGCTCAGCCGGCAATTCGGGGTGGTTTATGGAATCGGATATACGGATGCCCATGTCGTAATACCGGTTCTGTGGCTGATGATTATCGCATGCATTGTATTTGCCGTACTTGCCATTTTTGAATGGTTTGTAAACAAACCGAACTGGGCAATTGGAGCCCTGGCTATTTTTGTCGGACTGTTTGTCCTCGGCAGACTGGTGTTGCCTGGAGTAATCCAGAGTTTTATTGTGGAACCGAATGAGCTGAAAGATGAAACGCCCTATCTGAAAAACAACATCAAATGGACCAATTTCGCATACGGAATGGATAAGTTCCACGAATCCACGTACGATGCCGTCGATTCATTGAGGTGGCAGCAGATTCAGGATAACGAGGAAACAGTTCACAACATCCGGCTTTGGGATCACAGGGCATTGATTCAGACGTACCGCCAGTTGCAGGAAATCCGGACGTATTATCAATTCTACCAGGTTAATGTCGACAGGTACAAGCTGGAAGGCAGAGATCGGGAGGTGATGCTGTCGGCTCGTGAACTGGCACAGGGACTCCCTGGAAAGGCCGATACCTGGGTCAATGAGCATTTACAGTATACGCACGGGTATGGCCTGGCCATGAGCCCGGTTGCAGAAAAAGGAGAGGAAGGGGTCCCCAAGCTATATATCAAGGATCTCCCGCCGGTCACCGAACAGGGACTGAAGGTCGATCAGCCTTCGATATATTATGGTAATAATCCGACCTACTACCGTGTTGTAAACACGAGCATTCCCGAACTCGACTATCCCAAAGGGGATAATAACGTCTACAGCCATTATAGTGGAAAAGGAGGGGT
>DATFNI010000479.1:0-8548 GCA_035266485.1 Balneolales bacterium | reverse complement strand
CAAGGCCTTGACCACCAATAAATAAGAGAGGAGTGGAACAGGTTGTTATAAGAATTGAATAGCTTGGTATTTTAAATCCATATCTGTCAAAAAGTGGACCAAGAACTAAACTTGTAACCGCATCAACTCCCATTGCCAGGGCGTATGTCAAAGGTATCCAACCGTCGGAAAAAAGATGGATCTGCTTGAAATGAAAAGCGATAAGTGGAAAATCAGCGAATCCCAGGGCGATGAAAGCGGAGGCGAAAATAAAAAGTTTGTAATTTCTGGAAAGAGATACCTCCGGAGTAGCCAGATCTGGTTTCTCAAATTGCATGGGTTGTCTATAAGTAAAACATGCAGCAAGCAGAATGACCAGAGATACTAATGCCGGGATGAGCAACGAGGCAAATGCGAGGCGATAATTATGGTTATAAAACAACACGAATGCCATCAATGCGGGTCCTAAAACAGCACCTATCTGGTCCATTGCTTCGTGAAGACCAAATCCCGCACCATGTCCGGTAACAGACGTAGCTCCCGATAGCATAGCATCACGTGCCGGCGCTCTCACAGATTTGCCAAAACGTTCGGCGATTATCAAAGCAGCTGCCATTTGCCAGTTTCCAGCCACTGCCAGAGCCGGTACTGCAAAAAGGTTTATTGCATAACCGATGATGGTGATGAGCCAGTATCGCCCGGTTTTATCAACGATATAACCGGCTATGATTCTGAATCCGTAGCCAATCAACTCGCCCAATCCAATCACAACTCCGACAACAGTAGCATCAGCTCCTAACATACCGATGTAGGGTCCGACGATGCTCCGCGCTCCCTCGTAGGTGACATCAGCAAAAAGGCTGACAAACCCGAGGAAGATGATAAATTTTATAGCGCTCTTCCTTTCCGGACTCTTTTCTTTAAAAAATGTCACCTGTGATTAACGATATTTTGATTCATGTTAAATTCAGACCTGAAAAAAGGATGGAAATAGTCAATGCGTCGGACTTCAGAGGTTGTTATTTTTCTTAATATACACATGTCAGTTTGGGTCGATTTTTTTCGAATCGGGGCTAATCCGGTCTGTTCATTTTATGTAATAAATCGTATTTATACATTTCGATGGCTGGATGGTGGTTTTTGTGCCAATTTTGACAAGATAATATCAATCCTATTTTTAAAATTTCATTTATTTCTAATTATCTGAATTTTTCCAGGAGGTTTTTATATGATCGACACCGTTTACGAAGAACCGGTTTTACCTGAAGTTAAAATCAACATTATTAAACCAAATAATCCCGTGGAGGTTCCTCTTGTGGAAACACGGATTGGTACCTCGGAAGCGAGTCCGAATTTTGTCAGGCACATGACGTTTGATGTTTCCGGAACTCCATTGCAGGACAACATAATTGCTGGTCAGAGCTTCGGGATCGTTCCCCCGGGATTTCAGGAAAATGGCAGGCCCCACAAATTGCGTCTTTATTCTACCAGTTCGCCTTCTAAGGGGGAGAAGGGAGAAGGCAAACTTGTTTCTACTATCGTAAAGCGTGTGATTGATGAACACTGGGAGACCCACAAACTGTTTCTTGGTGTCTGTTCCAATTACCTGTGCGATCTCCAGGCAGGTGACATTGTTAAGATGACAGGACCTAGTGGAAAGCGTTTTCTTCTGCCAAACAATCCTGCAGACTACAATTACGTGTTTTTTGCCACAGGCACAGGCATTGCACCGTTCCGGGGCATGTCGCTCGATCTTTTGGGCCAGGGAGCATCCTCGGAAATAGCCCTGGTTTTCGGAAGTCCATATCGGACCGATTTCCTATACCACGACCTTTTTGAATCCCTTTCCAGGAAAGCTTCAAATTTTCACTATCTCAGAAGCGTATCCAGGGAAGCCCGCCGTACGGATGGTACCAAAAGCTATGTTCAGCACCAGATAGAGGATTCGGAATGGCTGCGTTCCATTTTGCAACGGGAAAATACCCTGATCTATATTTGTGGATTGAAGGGTATGGAAACCGGAATCTATCAACGGCTTCTCAAATTCAACATCCCGGGCTATGTTACTGTCTCTGAATCCATTATGGGTAAAGATCCCGCTACATTAACCCGTGAAGAACTTAAACGGGATTTAAAACCGACCGATCGGGTCTTCCTGGAAGTTTATTGATATCCCCGGAACAAACCGGGTCACTGTTTGAATGCTGATCCTGAAATTTAAAGCCTGCTCCGTTTTTGACAACGGAACAGGCTTCAGGTCTCAATAATCGGATATATTACCGGGAGAGAAGCTTCTGTATTTGTTGTTTTGCTTAAGCACTTGATTTATTGCTCATAAGTTTACACTATACCCCGTAGTTGCATTTCTTTGCAGAGCGTTTAAGCCTTTATCACCAAAGCCTGTCAAAACCGGCTAAAGAACATATTTATCACTGTTTTGTACGACTTCATTGAAATAAAAAAGGGCACGACGTTCAAGTCGTACCCTTTGTGGAGGATTTATGAGGGTATATGTTTGATGATGTTGTAACGACCTTATATCAAAACTATTATGTGAATTTTATAAAGAGACTAAATTTTTTATTCATCACCTTTAACGATGCCTTTTCTGTGATATTTTGTACTTAAACACACATTCTAAAAGATTTTCCGATTAACGTGATTTTTTGTGCCCGGAAAGAAAGAGACAGGGTTTGTTTATTAACCTTTGCCGCTAAAATCATCATCTATCGTTGAATCTTTTGTAACCTGAATCTCCAATTATTATAACTATATCTGTTTATCGCTTGTTTCCCGATTTTCAAAAACTCAAGACATGGCATCCGGATCCACATTCGGTTCCTCGTCCGGATATCTTTGCAACATCACATGGCTTGAAGGTTGAATCTTTTCTTCATAACGACGCATCAATGAATGCGTAATTTCAGCACCCAGGTAAACAATCATAGCGTTATAATATACCCAAACTAAGAATACAATTAAACTCCCCGCCGCTCCATAAGTGGAATCAAGATGTCCCATTGACAAGTATATCCCGATCAGAAACTTCCCAATCAGGAAAAGTGCCGTTGTGATAATTGCACCCACCGTGGCTATCCACCAGGGAATTTTAACATCCGGCAGCAGCTTTAATATCGCACCAAACAGAATCATTGTAATCAAGATGGTAAACGCCGTATTCATATCATCCCAAAAATGAATTCCAAGAGGCAAGGCGGTATTGACCACTGGTTTTATAAAAGACATAATAGCTTCCAGAATGAGAGAAAGGATCATCAGAAGGGCGAGTAACAGTACCGTTAAAAGTGCCAAAAGACGGTTCACGACGATTGATCGGATGGTCTGCCCGGGTTTCGGCACAACGTTCCATATCCTGTTGAGCGTATTTTTCAATTGGGTAAATACGGTCGTTGCACCAAATATCAATACCACAGCACTGATTACTGTTGCAATTATTCCTGTTTTATGAAGGGTGGCAGTCGAAAGGATGTTCATTAATGTTGAGGTCGCTTCCGGGCCAACCATCGTATGCAGGTACGAATGAAGCTGTTGCTGCGATATATCTTCACTGAAAAGGAAGCCGGATATGGCAACAATCACAATGAGAAGCGGGGCGAGGGAGAATATGGTGTAAAAAGCCAGAGCCGCACTGTGTAGAGGAATATCATCGTAAAAATAGTTATTGGCGGTTTCAATGGTAAAATCCTTGAGCTCCGTGTAAGGCCTCATATTTATGTGATTATTTGACTCCTTTTTTCCTCAGGAGATCACTGATGATAGATACACTATGATCCACTTCTTGTTCCGTGTTATAAAAGTGTGGTGACAGGCGTAACATTCCATTTCTGATGGCAACCACTATATTCTCTTTTGAAAGATTTTCCATAAGCCCATCCGGATCCACCATTTCAGGCAGGTCGAGTGTTACGATACCGGCTCTGTGATGATCATCATTCGGCGTGAGTATCCGAATGTCATCCCAGTGCGAGAATTCAGATAATATGCGACTCGTCAGATCCAGAATGCGCTGTTGAATATTTCGTATGCCAATCTCATTCAGAAGCTTCAGAGCAGCATGATACCCAACTATGCCATTTGCATTCATTGTACCCAGTTCGTAGCGCATAGCTGTGGGCAGAAATTCCAGGTTGTAATCAAGCAGTTCCCACGGGGCAGTGACCGATAACCACCCTGCATTTGAAGGCCGAATGGCATCCTGCATTCTTTTATTGACATACAGGAATCCGAGGCCCTGGGGACCCATCTGCCATTTATGTGACCCGGCGCATAACGCATCGACATGGCTGGCAACTACATCAAGCTCTATAGCGCCTACAGCCTGAATCCCGTCGACTACAAACCAGATATCATGCCTCCGGCACCATTCACCGATACGTTCCATATCGGCCCGGTATCCGCTCAAAAACTGAACGGTACTGATAGATACGAGTTTTGTTTTTGGGGTGGTTGCCTTCTCAATCATTTCCGCTGTTACGCTGCCATTATCATTTGTGATAAGCTTCACATCCACTCCCAGCCGGCGCAGATTGAGAAAAGGATACACGTTGGTAGGGAATTCCACGTCCCCAATCAGGATCTGATCGCCGGGCGACCACTTGACTCCGTTGGCAATTATGTTTAATCCGGAAGAAGTATTGGGTACAAACGCAATCCTCTCTTCTGATTCCGCATTGATGAGCCGTGCAATTTGAACCCTGCAATCATCAATAATGGGTTTATCATGTGTAAAAGCCTCTATGCTTCCTAAAGATCGTATATCCAGTCTATTCTTGATGGCATTGGTTACCTTCGAAGAAAGTGGGCTTATCGCTGCATGATTCAGATAACAGGTGCCTTGTTTCAGGAAGGG
Organism: Balneolales bacterium; assembly: GCA_035266485.1. Taxonomy (GTDB): domain Bacteria; phylum Bacteroidota; class Rhodothermia; order Balneolales; family DATFMH01; genus DATFNI01. The sequence continues at coordinate 3,699 of DATFNI010000479.1, read as the reverse complement.
GAATAGTTCCCGGACTTCAGCAACGTTTAGCGATTGGGCGGGTTGTACATTCATTCGAAATCTCTCAGTGTTGTATCAATCTTTGTTTATTAAAGATACCAGATTAGAACAAGTGGATAAAACATTATTACATAGGGAAGGAACAATCGATGATTAGATTTGTAAGTTTGACCCATTCATTGAATAAAACCGTTTGTTTTTAAAGTAATACGGGATGAAAATTAGCGTTTAGTGAAGTGTGGCATAAGCACGGCATAAAAAATATGTCGTTAATTTATTATCTTCCCCCTCTTAAGTTCTTCAGATCTCTTGAACAAGTAAATAAAAATTCATGTCTCATCCTACGTCGGATCAGATCAGACAACAATTTCTTGATTTTTTCAAAAGTAAAACCCACCTGATCGTGGACAGTGCACCCGTGGTTCCGGTCGGTGATCAAACCCTGCTTTTTACCAATGCTGGAATGAACCAGTTCAAACCCATTTTTTTGGGGGAACAAGAGGGGTACAAACACGAAGGCAAGGTTTGGAAAAGGGCTGCCGACACACAGCGATGTATCCGCGTAAGTGGAAAACATAACGATCTTGAGGAAGTCGGGCTGGATACTTATCACCATACCCTGTTTGAGATGCTCGGCAACTGGTCGTTTGGAGATTATTTTAAGAAAGAAGCGATCGGCTGGGGATGGGAATTACTGGTCGATGTATGGGGATTGGATCCCGATCGACTGTATGCCACGGTCTTTGGTGGAGATGAACATGATAACCTGGAGCCTGACGAGGAAGCCTTCGATCTTTGGACATCAGAAACGTCGATCAATAGAGATCACATCCTTAAGTTCGGCAAGAAGGATAACTTCTGGGAAATGGGGGAAACAGGTCCGTGTGGTCCCTGTTCCGAAGTTCATATTGATTTACGGCCGGATGATGAGCGAAAGAAAAGAGACGGACGTGAATTGGTGAACCGGAATGATCCGCGGGTCATGGAAATCTGGAACCTGGTCTTCATCCAGTACAACCGTCAAAATGGTGGAATCCTTAATCCGCTGCCTGCCAAACATGTCGACACAGGGATGGGCTTTGAACGGATGGTAGCAGTCCTGCAGGGAAAAACATCGAATTATGATACCGATGTGTTCAAGCCTTTGTTGAATCACATTGAGAAACTCTCGGGTATCCAATACGGGGCTGATCAGAAGACCGATGTGGCGATGCGGGTTGTGGCTGATCACATCCGCGCCGTCAGTTTTTCTATTGCCGATGGCGCCTCACCCGGTAATGACGGCCGCGGGTATGTGATACGGCGTATCCTGCGTCGGGCTATCCGTTATGGGTGGGACCGCCTGAATCTGAAAGAGCCTTTCATGTGCAAGCTCGTTGGTACGCTGGCTGATCAGTTTGCCCATGTCTTCCCGGTGCTTGCCGCTCAGCGTGAATACGTTCAAAACGTAATTGAAGCTGAGGAACACAACTTCCTCCGTACCCTGGGCCAGGGTATTCAGCTTTTTGAATCCATGATCGAGGGTAAAGAAGTTCTATCGGGTGAAGATGCTTTCCGTCTTCACGATACCTTCGGATTCCCGATCGACCTGACCCGGTTGATGGCACGTGAAAATGGCATTGAAGTCGATGAGAAGGGGTTTGATCGACGGATGGAAGAACAACGCACACGTGCCCGCGCCGCAGGTAAATTTGCCGTCGACATGAGCAAGGGCGGGGAGTGGACCTACATCAATGAAGGTCACGATTCCAAGTTCGTTGGGTACGATCATCTGACCGCTGATGTCCATATCCAGGCCGTGAAAATAGATGGCAAAAGAAACTTGATGATCCTGGATCAGACACCGTTTTATGCTGAAAGCGGAGGACAGCTCGCCGATCATGGAATGATATCAAATGGCGATGAACATCTGAGGGTGCTTGATGTACAGAAGACGCAGGGGCACATCATCCATTATGTTGATCATCTGCCTGAAAATCCGGATGGGGACTGGCGGGCCATTGCAGACCGTGAGCGGCGTTATGAACTGAGAAAACATCACTCGGCAACGCACCTGGCTCATGCCGCTCTCAGAAAAATCCTCGGTGATCATGTGGGGCAAAAAGGATCGCTCGTTTCGCCGGAACGACTCCGTTTTGACTTTTCCCATTATAAGGCCGTATCCGATCAGGAACTGAATGAGATTGAACAGTTGGTAAATCTGAAGATTCAGGAAAACATTCCTAAAACAGAAGAACGGGATATTCCGATTGATCAGGCCCGTGACCGGGGTGCCATGATGCTCTTTGGCGAAAAATATGGAGAGAGGGTCCGTGTTATTACTTTCGACCCTGAATATTCCATCGAACTATGTGGTGGCACCCATGTCGAGGCGACCGGGGAGATCGGGTATTTCCGTTTTGTCGCCGAAACAGCGGTGGCCTCAGGGGTGCGCCGGATTGAAGCCGTAACCGGTCATGCTGCCGACCATTACCTGAGACACGAAAAGAATATTATCGGTGATCTTTATCAGAGTCTGGGTTCGTCCGAGCATCTGGTCAAGGATATAAACCGGCTGATTGAGGAGAAGAAATCGGCAGAAAAAGAGCTGGAACGCCTGCGGCTTCAGCTTGCGTTGGCTGAATTAGATCAACTGATGAAAAATCCTATTGAAATGGGAAATGGCATACGTTTAGTTACGGGTGAAATTGAGCATGGAAATTCAGATTTGCTCAAACAGATTGGCTATGAAGCACTTAATAAATCTACTGAAGGTACCATTACGGTATTGGCTTCCCGGGATAACGAAGCCGGCAAGGTTTACCTGGTTGGAACGGTGACCGATGACCTCATACGTGAGAAATCCATCAAGGCCGGGAACCTGATTAGCAGGGTTGCCCGTCAACTCGGTGGGGGCGGCGGAGGTCAGCCGAATCTTGCGACAGCCGGGGGACGAAATCCGGAAAAACTGGATTCAGTACTAAAGCAGATGCCAGAACTCATAACCGAGACCGTTGCCTGATTCACGGACTTCATCATTCCCCGATTTTTGGGTATATTCCAAAGATGCAGGTTTCAGGTTTTTTGTACCAGAATTTTACAATGATTTTAAATAAAAGGGTTAACAATAAAGGTGAAAATCCAAAGGGATTTTCCTTCAAGACAATTGGAGTAATATATGGCTGAAGTAAAACAAATTGGTGGTTTTACTCCGTCAGGTGTAGTATATAAAGCTACAGAGCTTCCGGAGGCTACCGATAAGACACACAAAGATTTAGGCCTATCTAAACAACAGCTCCTCGACATGTACGACAAGATGTATTTACAACGTCGGTTCGAGGAACGCTCTGCCCAGATGTACCAGAAAGGTAAATTTGGTGGTTTTTTGCATCTTTACATGGGGCAGGAAGCTATTTCAACGGCTGCCGTGGAAGTTTTGAATGACGACGACGACATCATCACGGCCTACCGCGATCACGGCTTTGGTCTGACCCGGGGTATCTCTGCCAAGGCTGGCATGGCTGAGCTTTTCGGAAAAGCTACCGGCTGCAGTCAGGGCAAGGGCGGATCCATGCACTTTTTCAATGTGGAAAAGCATTTTTGGGGCGGTCATGCGATCGTTGGTGCCCATATCCCATTAGGTACAGGAATAGCGTTTGCCAATAAATATCAGAATAACAACCGGGTCACGATGACCTTCTTTGGCGACGGAGCAGTGGA
>DATFNI010000478.1:0-3201 GCA_035266485.1 Balneolales bacterium | reverse complement strand
ATGTATGTATGTATGTTGTTATATTTTTAATTTAATGGACTTGAAACAAAAAAGTAGCCAATAAGTTAAGAGAGTCATGCGGCCTGTTCTTGGTTTCGTTTCTTTCCCCCCTTTTTTATTTTATCTCGAACCCTCGTTATTTAACGTGAATTTAAGGTAATAATCGGCAGTATAAGGAATAGAACGCGGACAACACGGATGACTCGGATTCTCGTGGATAAGAAATTAAAAAATCCTCTCTTGCATATGGAGGAGCTTGGGGTTGGCACAATGGCGAATGTTATTTTACAAATAAATTGTAACCGGGAAATCCAATTTGAACAACCCCCAAACCCATGTTAACTGTGAATCCAACCTCATCTCCTGTAAATCGGGTGAGTCTTGTGGCGTCGGTTGCTCAATAGTATTTTTTCACCTATCCTATTTTCTGATTTAATTGTAACAGGCAGGCCGTTTGGCGGTTCGGAAAGTGTAATTTGGCGGAAAAAACAAAAGCAAAGCAGATCGTAAGAAGAGGTCCCTATCCGGAGTTAACTCTGGCATCCATTCTCGTAGGCTATTTCCTTGGGGCCATCATCACGATCAGTATGGGGTATGCCAGCCTGATACTGGGGTTTTCAATCACCGGTTCAACATTAGCCGCCATTTTGGGTTTTGGAGTACTGCGGGGTGTAATGCACCGGAACAGCATCATCGAAAATAATATCAACCAGACGATCGCCAGTGCGGTAAACGGTGCCTCCTCGGGTATCATGTTTTCAGTTCCCGCCCTGTTCATTCTGCACGTGACGAATTTTAGCCCGGCGTTGATGGTCTTCGGGACGATCGCCGGCGGTATCCTGGGCATTGCATTTATCATCCCGCTCAGGAAACAGATGATCGATTTTGAACGGCACCCTTTCCCGAGCGGTATTGCCGTTGCCACGATTCTGAAGTCTCCCGGTGCCGGGGTGAAGAAAGCCTTACTGCTTCTCAGCGGGGCCTTGATCAGTGGCATCGTCAATTTTATTTCCCAGGCGACAGGGGTTACTAACTTTAACCTTGGTCACTTGCTTGGCATGCCGGTTTATATGAACGGCATCTGGTATATCTCCCTGCTTACGATCGGGGTGGGTTATATCTCCGGTAAAGGGGGCATCTTTTTCATCATTGGAGGGTTCGTGTGTTACTGGTTGCTGGCACCGGTGCTGGCAGCAAATCATCTTTTAATCTCAACCGATCCCGCCATCCTGCGATCGCAGCTGTTCGAACCGGTCGGCATCGGGATGCTGATCGGTGGGGCCCTGATGGGCATCGTACTCGCTCTTCCGCTGATTTACAGCGCGATCCGCAGCATGCAGCAGGCCGCAAAGATGAACACGAGGCTGTCGAGTGATGAGATGCCGATCAAGCTGCTTTATGTCGGCATCATCGGTGCCGGTATCCTCCTCTTTATCATCGCTGTCATGTCGACACAGCAGATCGGTATCGTACGAGGCGCCCTGATTGCCCTGGCCGGAATCTTTTGGATCTGGGTATCGGGAGTTATTCTCTCGGAGTGTGTCGGCAGAACGGACTGGTCGCCTTTGAGCGGAATGACATTAATCGCGATCACGATCTTCATATTCATTGCAAGCGGAATCGGGAACGATGCAGCGATCATTTCCTCGGTGATGGTTGGGGCTGCCGCCTGCGTGGCCATGGCCCAGGCAACCGATTTGATGCAGGACCTGAAGACCGGCTACCTGGTTGGTGCGAGTCCGAGGAAACAGCAGATTGGCCAGTTTCTCGGATCGTGGCTCGGACCCATTCTGGTTGTGGCCCTGGTCTTTATCCTCAATAATGCCTACCACATCGGAAGTGACCGGCTGCCCGCACCGCAGGGCGAGGCCCTGGCGAGTATGATCCGGGGTATCCTGGGGGGACATGTGGCCATACAGAAATACGTGGCAGGTGCCGGCATTGGTGCTCTGTTGAGTGCGACCGGAGTGGGTGGTCTGGGTATTTTGGTGGGGTTAGGTTTCTACCTGCCTTTCAATATTGTGCTTACCTACAGTCTTGGTACCGCGCTGCGACTGATCATCGACTGGAGAAAAGGGCCCAAATTCAGTAATGAAGTCGGTATCCCTTTAGCCGCAGGGTTGATTGTGGGTGAGGCATTGGTGGGCGTTGGTTTTGCCTTGTACATGGTATTCACAGGATTATAAAACAGAAGGCGAAAATTGCGTATAACCGGTTATATATTCATTGTGATTAGCTTCCTGGTTGGAGCGTTCCTGGTATCCGTCAACAAGACCCAGGTTGACTGGGAATATTTTATTCCTTTCCTGATCCTGGGATTTATCGGGATTGCCCTGATTAGAATAGGCCTGCACAGAACAACCCACACCGAAGAAGCAGTCAAGGAAAACATATCGGATTTAGAAAACAGCGTTGATAATGTGATACTCAACCTGAAAAAGATATCTGAGAAAAGTGGGCAGTTATCGGTTTTTGATTTCCATGATGAAATTGATGAACATATAGCGGATCACCTTCAGCGTTTTGTGGATGCCAGACAGACCCTTATCCATGTCTATGATCTCAGGACATATGGTTTCATCATGAGCGATTTCGCAGGTGGCGAACGCTATATCAACCGGATCTGGTGCGCCTCGGTGGATGGTTATATTGATGAAGTTAATGTGTATCTCGAAAAAGCTGAGCTTCAATTTGGGGAAGTGAAGAAAAAGCTTCGTAAAGCTTCCGAATTAAAAACACTGACAGGGACTATTGAAGAACAAGCAACAGAGTGATCAAAAGGGAACGGCCAGATATCTCAATGGATAAACTGTTCCGAAATCAAGATTATCTGACGTTTGCGTTCGAAATTGACGGGGCATTGGTGTTGCAATCTGAATTAATAATCATGACTTCGGATTAAGTGTAACCGCCGCAATTCTTTCCCCGTTTTCAGAATCGTTAATCAACGTTGCCAGGCGTCGCTGTCGCGTGTCTTCTCGCTGGGCACTCATCACCCACCAGCTTGCCGTCTTGCGATAAGAGGGTGGTTGCGACTGGAAAAAATCCCATGCCTTTTGGTTCTTCTTGAATTGCACTTCATAGGCAGCGTCCAATTTGCGGTTAGGTCGCTCGTAGGAATACTGTCCGGTGTCTTTCGGATCATATTCCTGGAATGCATTCAGTCCGGGTGGCTGCATGCGTCCGTTTTTTATCAGCTTT
>DATFNI010000477.1:0-11896 GCA_035266485.1 Balneolales bacterium | reverse complement strand
CCTGCGGAAACCGGCCGCTTGACTGGCTGGCTCGTGAACTGCTCATGATCATGCGGAGAAAATCCTCTGCCCAGTCAGCGTCGATCCCGTGTTGCCCGGCTTGTCCGCGAAATCGTTGTACTTTGTCTTCTTCACGATTTGCTACAAAAATGGGCAGTTTATTCTGTATTTTGGTTTCGATCACGTCCCGAACCGTTTCATTACGTTGCTGCAAAAGCTCGAGAATTTTTTGATCGATCTCGTCGATTCGTTTACGCGATCCCGATAAATGGTGTTCTGATGTGGTCATGACACTTTGAGTGAAATCCTGTGGATGAATTTATATCATCTTTTTGCCGAATGAGCGTTAAAGTACGGAAACATAAAGCAAAAAAACCTCTTTTTGGATAAAATTTACCCAAAACAAGTATGTCCGATTATAAATTAACATCCCCCTTTTCGCCTGCCGGCGACCAGCCCAATGCGATCGAAGAATTGGTGGAAGGATTACAGAGGGGCGACAAATATCAGACATTGCTCGGTATTACCGGATCTGGAAAAACCCGCACGGTAGCTTCGGTTATTGAGCAGCGCAAGACACCGACTCTGGTGATGAGTCACAATAAGACACTGGCTGCCCAGCTCTACCGCGAGCTCAGCGATTTTTTTCCTGAGAACCGCGTCGAATTTTTTATCTCCTATTATGATTACTACCAGCCGGAAGCTTATATCGCTTCGCAGGATAAGTATATCGAAAAGGATCTATCGATTAATGATGAGATTCAGAGGCTTCGGCTTCGGGCAACGAGTGCGCTTTTGTCCGGGCGCAAAGATGTGATTATCGTTTCGTCGGTGAGTTGTATTTACGGTATCGGCGCTCCGGAGGAATATGCCCAGATGATCATTCCGCTTCAGACCGGTATGGATATGCCGCGGAGACGCCTGCTCTACGACCTGGTCGATCTTCACTACAACCGGAATGATATCGAATTTATGCCGGGGGTATTCCGGGTGAGAGGAGATATTGTCGATCTGTATCCGGCATATGAAGATCGTGGCTTGCGCATCACATTTTGGGGGGATGAGATTGAGGAATTGGCTTTTTTTGATCCAATGACCGGAGAAGTGCTGGAAAATCTGGAAGAGTATACGGTCTATCCGGCGTCGCATTTTGTGACCACCAAAGAACGCCTGAAAACAACCATCGACCAAATCCGGGACGAGTTGAAGTGGCGCTTGGAAGTGCTTGAAAAGGAAGATAAGCTTTTAGAGGCCCGCCGGCTCGAACAGCGTACCTTATTCGATATTGAGATGATTCAGGAAGTTGGCTACTGCTCGGGCATTGAGAATTATTCCCTTTATTTGGCCGGACGCAAACCGGGCTCCAGGCCCTATTGCCTGCTGGATTATTTTCCGGATGATTACCTGATGGTTGTGGATGAGAGCCACCAGACCGTTCCGCAGATTCATGCGATGTACGGAGGAGACCGTTCCCGGAAGCTTTCTCTGGTTGAGCACGGATTCAGGCTGCCATCGGCGCTCGACAACAGGCCGCTGACCTTTGAAGAATGGGAAACGATGGTGAACCAGTGCATCTTCGTGAGCGCAACACCCAGTGATTATGAGCTTGAGAAAAGTGAAGGCGTCATCGTTGAGCAGATCATCCGTCCAACAGGACTCATGGAACCGGAGATCGAGGTGCGTCCATTAGCTAATCAGATTGATGATCTGTTGGACGAAATACAGGGTCGTGTGAGCCGCAAGGAACGCACGTTGGTTTTGGCACTGACCAAGCGGATGAGCGAAGAGCTATCCGAATATCTGAGGAATCTGGGCGTTAAGGCGGCTTACATGCACTCGGAACTGGATGCGCTTGAGCGGGTTGAGGTTCTCTATCGATTCAGGAAGGGTGATTTTGATGTGCTGGTCGGGATTAACCTGTTGCGCGAGGGGATCGATATCCCGGAACTGGGACTCGTGGCGATTCTGGATGCCGATAAGGAGGGCTTCCTTCGTTCGGAAACGTCGCTATTCCAGATTGCCGGTCGTGCTGCCCGGAACGTGGAAGGGCGGGTCATCCTGTACGCCGACAAGATCACGGACAGTATCAAAAAGGTGATGGAGGAAACGGATCGCAGGCGTGTTATCCAGGCCGAGTATAACCGTGCCAACAACATCACCCCGTATACTGTGCAAAAAGAACTGAAACCGCTGGTTGACCCGTCGCTGATCTCGGCAAAGGGATTCAATTTTATGGATGAAGTCGGAACCGGTGATATTGAGCATATTCAGGTGGCAGAAGAAGGTATCCGTTATAAACCCGGACCAAAGATGAAAGAGGTTGTTTTCGAAGATAAACAGCAATTTATCGAATATTTGCGCGCCGAAATGCGCCAGGCTGCGCAGAATATGGAGTTTGAGGAAGCTGCCAGAATTCGGGATCAGATTGAGGAGTTGACCAAGGAATTGTGAAGTGGTCACATCCATTATTCAAAAATCGCATCATTCAGGTAGTACAGATCCTTTCGATGTATGGATACCCGATAGTCACTCTTGTGTAGATCATTATAACTAATTGTCAGGCAACGGCACTATGTAACCAAAGTAACTTCAGATAGCCTTCAGAGTGGAACTATGATCCGAGGAATGTCGCGTATTTCTATAATAAGTTATATATCCGGATTCGGAAGGCAGGTCAGTATTTTTGAATGGTACCCATCCAATCACATTATTCTAACATAAAATTGTGGGTATCATTCAGTAAGTCTTCGATCAGGTTTTAGCACATGCCATCCAATGAAAAGCAACAAAGTCAACATGATCAACGCCCCGAACTGGTGGGCGGCTGCGAAGAAGACAGGAATATGAACGGTGCTGTTGATCACGGTCAAAGCACCGAGTGTAATCTGGAGTACGACAGCAGCGACTAACAGCCCGGTGGCGGTTCTGATCGATTTGCTGGAAAAGCTCTTGAGCCCTTTTATTGCAAAAACAAAGATCAATATTGCGATGAACCATGGCAGTGTGCGATGAATGGCATTAACCAGGTTTCCGTTTTCAAAGAAATTTCTCCAGAAAGGCGAGATGATAAAAAGATCACCCGGAATAAGGCGGCCATGCATCAACGGAAATGTCGGGAAGAACAAGGCACCATGCAGACCGGACATCAATCCACCGTATATAATTTGAACGCCAAACAGAATCAGTAACGCACTCATTATTCTTTTTAAGAACACTGGGATAGTATTTTCAACAGATGGGTCGTCTGTACGCCATAGCGTTAGTGCATTCCAGAAGATATAACTGAATAATGATAGCGCAAGAATGAGGTGAACAGTGAGCCGGTAGGGACTGACCCACGGCTGATTGATAAGCCCGCTTTTTACCATATACCAACCCCAGGCACCGACAACGCCAACCCACAAAATAATGGCTACGTATTTTCTGATGAGTGTCTTGTTCAGCCAGCCTTTCCAGTAAAAGAAGATCAACTGGAAAATGAAGTACATGCCGATTGTACGGCCAAGCAAACGGTGTATGAATTCCCACCAGAAGATGGCTTTAAACCCGGAGAGCGTCATGCCCTCGTTTACGAGTTTATATTGCGGAGATTGCTGGTAGGCCCTGAAAGCCCGTTCCCACTGATGATGCGTCAAGGGAGGGATTACCCCGGTTACAACATCCCAGTGAACAATGGAAAGTCCGGAGCCGGTTAGCCTGGTGATCGCGCCAATGTTTACCATAATGGCAATCATCCCGCACCCGATCCACAACCAAACTGCAATTTTTTTCTTCTGTGTCATTCTTTCGATCCAGATCAAAAAAAGTATCGGGCAGAAATTAAGACTATTTACACTGAAATGTTGATCAAATCTATTTCATATTGGCAGGTGGAAATCCATACAGATTAATCAAATAGGTTTAGATCTGTGTTTTCGGCATTTCTTACCCAATCGGCGGCTTTCTGAACCGCTTCCTGAACGGCTGGATCATCTGATTCGAGACCAGCGTAAACATAGCCGTCCTGAAAAGCTCCCGTGGTTCGGGCCAAAATTTCGGCGGCCGCATGTAGTACAGCCCGTTTTTTGATATCAGTAGCGAACAAAGTGGGATTCAAATTTTCGATTTTCTCCTGATATGTTTCAAGATATGCATTTCTTATCTCGGTAAATCGTTTTGCCCGTTTTGGATCCGCAGAACGATGTTCGAGCATCCAGAGATGTGCAAGCATGTGTCCCGTATCCTGGGCCGGTGATCCATAATGAGAAAACTCCCAGTCAATCAGGTACCAGGAATTTCCATTCCAGATTAGGGAACGAGGCCATAAGTCACCCATAATCAAGCATATGCCGGGTCGCAAGAACTCCCGGCCGAGCAATTCCAGTTGCCGGCCGAGGGATTCGTAATCAGCAATACCGGCTTTCAGGAAATAATGAGCCGAGGGTTGATACTGGACCATATAGCGTGTCTTCTGAATAGATGTATTATTCATGCTTCGAGCGAGCCGGGTATTCCCCGATGTTTTTGCATGTAATTCAGCAATAAAGTTACCAAGTACTGTCCCTAATTTTTTATCACCGGATTCAGGATGCAGCAATTGATCCAGCGATATCGTCCCGGGACCGGCATCTTCCATAAAAAGAATATGACGCTCCGAATCGTGAGCTATCAGTTGTGGTACTCTGAGGTAGCCAGTGAGCAATGAAAAAAGCAGATTATTCTTTCTGAAGAGATCGAGTGCACCTGCTTCAAGGTCTTGTCGCCCGGGATCGAGCGGAATTTCGTGATTGGAGGCCACATAGGGCGGGGTATATTTCGCAATAATGGAGTTTGGTTCTCCTGAAAGGCGAAACACATGATTGAGCAGCCCGCCTTCAACAGATTCTATTGATCCGTCGAATTGGAATCCCGGTATTTGCGTTCGGGCAAATTCAGATATGTACGCAATCTCAGATTCGGTCATCGTATCGGTAAATATGGTTGGCAAAGGGGACCGGTTGACCCTCCATCAGAAACCGCGTTATGATCGTTTCAAAGGAATCGCGGGCTTTTTGCAACTGCAAATCAATGTCATCGGAATTCTTCGGATTGGAGATGCCGGGTATCGAATATTTATGAGCGATGACAAATCCGGCACAGGGAATCTCCATTTCGTTGGCAAGCACAATTTCCGGGGCCAGTGTCATTGAGTTCACATGCGCTCCGAGTAGGGCCCACATCCGGTTTTCAGCTTGTGTTTTGGAGCGTGGGCCGCCGGCATACGCGAAAACGATATCTCGTTGTTTTTGATCCGGAATATTTTTACTGATGGCCTTCAATTGTGCATTTAGAGACTGTGATATCAATCCTTCACTTAAAATCAAATGTCCTTGTCCATCAGTATGTTCCGGAAACATTGTACAGGTAGATCCGTCTGGGAGCCGGTTTTCGGGCATTATAATATCGGTAATTAGTAATGGTTTGAATAACGATATATCGGTTACAAGGGCAGCTGCCGAGCTCGTTGATACCAAGGCGCCACAGTTGACTTCCTTGAGTGCTGCGACCATTCTCCGGTAGGGTATTTGGTGAGGCAGTAGATGGTCATTCCGATTGTGGCGATACAAGAGGTAGGCAGGCATTTTGGTATCTGAAACACGATATATCGTCTGCGTACCCCACGATGTATCCACCGATATTTCGTTATATCTAACATTAGATAAGTCGCTGTTTTGATAGGCACTGCCGAGAATTACCGCGATGGATTTGGTATTTGACATCTGCTGACTCATTTCAAATATTCCGGACTTTTCTGGTTGTCCAACGTATTCTTTTCGGAAAATTGATTCCAGAAAGCCATCTCATCAGAGGCGCCTGATGCCGGATCGCTGATAAAAGAATGTACGTCGTTATAGGTGTGTAATTGTCCGTTTTTTAAAGTGGATATATGATCGCCCATCACGATGGCTTCTTTCAGATTATGCGTCACAAAAACGGAAGTGATGTGATAATCAGCAGACAGCTTTCGATACAGTTTTTGCATATCCGTTCGTGTCTCCGGATCGAGATTTTCAAATGGTTCATCCAGCAAAAGTACGGCCGGCTGTGTAATCAGCGATCGCCCGAAGGAAACCCTGCGTCGCTCACCGCCGGATAATTCGTATGGCCGACTGCGCAACTTGTCCGACAGTCCGAGTTGTTCGAGCATCCTGCGGACTTCATCTTGAATGACTCGGTTTGATTTCTTTCGCACCCGAAGACCGAAAGCGATATTCTCACAGACATCAAGATGTGGGAATAATAAAGCCTCTTGTGGTAAATATACCATATGCCTGAGGTGAGCCGGTGTGCCCGTAATATCTTTTCCATCGATGAGAACCTTTCCCGCATCAGGCGCAATGAGTCCGGCCAGCATTTTCAAAAGTGTTGTTTTGCCACAACCGGAACGCCCCAAAACGCTCATCGACTGACCGGTTTCAACACGAAACGAACAGTTTGCGATTACGAGGGTATCCTCAAACGACTTCGATAATGATTGTATCTCAAGCATCAGAATCGCCTTCTAAACAGGGATGGTTTGTAAATCAACAATAATATAACCGGCGGGATGAACAAAAAAAGACTGCTCAAGGCTGCCAGCGTAGGATTCCCTTGTTGAATATAGCCAAATACTCGAAGGGTCAACGTCTGGATCTGTCCAAGTCCGAGCAGGGTCGTCAGTCCGTATTCAAACCAGGAGATTAAAAAAGTCTGGAAAAAAGTTATGAAGAGAAGCCCCCGCGCCATTGGCAGCAATACATGGAAAAAAGCCTGCTTGGGAGAAGCCCCGAGTGTTTTTGCCGATTCTTCAGATGTCAGGACCGTCCGGCTCCAAAATCCACGAAGTAGCAGAATCGCGAAGGGATAGGCAATCAAAACCTGACCGATGATCACTCCGATAACGGTACCGCTGATGTGGGCAATAATGAAAAAATGAGATAACATGGACGCATAAATGACCGGTGGAAAAAGGAAGGGCAGATATGTCATTTTTATGAGACGCCGTTCGCTGTTGTTTTTTGCAAATGCGCGGGATGTGACAAACCCTAATCCCGTTGAAATGGCAGCTACTGAGAGGGAGATGGTGAGCGAGACTAACAGGCTCTGGGTCAGTTCGCTTTCCCCCGTAAAAACAGAGATCCAGTGCGAGAAATCGAGGTGTTTGGGTATAATTTCCGGAAAAGGATAGCGGCTGGTGAGTGAAAGGATGGCCAGATAGAGAAACGGGAAAAGATACACGATCACCATACCGGACTTTAATACCCATTTGCTGTTATTACGCATACTCATCCTCCGGTGATGTTGTATGTAACAGCAGGGCCAGACCAACAATACCCAGGTAAATCAGGTTAATTACATAGGCAACCGGCACCTGGTTCAGGTCAAACATCTGCAGTTTCTGTATGGCCAGGACGGACAACATGCGTGGGTTACTGGGTCCAATAAGCAGCGGGATTTCGTAAGATCCGAAGGCGAAGAGCAGATAAAGAAGAAGCGTCGGCTGGGAACGGCGCAACAGAACGGGAGCAATAACACGCCGGAACACCTGACGTGGAGGAGTACCCAGGGTAGTGGCCAACGCACTATATTCGTCGATGCGTTCCTGATGGTACAGGTTGGTAAATAGCAGGTAGAAGAATGGCGTCGCCATCCCAATGTGAGTCAAGAGGATGCCGATTCCAAGCTGGTCGTTCACCAGGCCCGGGAATTGGTGTAAATTATGAATCATTCCCAGGTGATACAGGAGACGTGATATGAATCCGGACTCCGAATAGAGCTGGAAGATCAGGAAGGCAGCCATAACAGCGGGGACGACAAGCGGGAGATACAGAATCACGGACAGTGCCGGGCGGCGTGGAAAATCAGGTGCAGCCTGGACAAGAAAGAGGGCCAGAACTACTGAGGGAACGATGGATGCTACGGCAATATAGAGACTGAAACCCAGTGAACTCCATAGTTCGGGATTGGTAAGCTCATCTATCCAGTAGTGAAAAGTAAACCCGTGAGCCAGTAAGCCGGTGAGACCCAAACTATAGAGCAGAGCATAACCAGCACCAAGGATCATCGGCAGCAATACCAGCAGGCAGAAAAAGATAAGACCGGTTTGGTCAGACCCTTGCTTACTCAATAATTTTTTTACGGAAATCGTCATAGAGACGGATCATGTATTCGGGTGCAAGCTCCGGCAGAGCATATTTTCGCAGTGTATCACGCGGCAAGGCATGTTTTCGTGGTGGCAGATTTTTGAATTTCATTCGCCACTTCCCGGGAAGCTTTGATAGATCAAGTACCGTTCCATCCCCCCAATTTTTTGGAATTTTCTTCTCATACTGCGCCTCCGGTGATATCAGAAAATTACAGGCCGCTAGCGCCGCTTCCTTGTCCGGGGCATTGATTGGAATACCGATATAGTGTGAATTACGAATGGTCCCAGTGGTTAAAATGAACGCTTTCGAAGCTTTTGGAAAGAAACCCTGGTCCACTTTGTTTTCGACTTCGGCATCGTTGTCGCTCATCGTAAAATTGACTTCTCCATTTTCGAATAACTGGTGTAGGGCACCCAATGTAGAAGGAAACGAGTTCCCGTGCTTCCAGAGATAGGGTTTGATCTGTTCGATATAACTCCAGAGTTTTTCCGAATACTTTGAATATACAGAATCATTGAATGGCCCGTATAGAGCACCTTTTGGAGCCATGCTAATCATTAAGCTTTTTAAAAAGGTCATTCCCGTGAAATCATTGCTGAAAGTGAATGATCCGGGGTGATGTTTCACGTAATTTGCGAGTGCTTGTGATGTCTCCGGCGGATCAGGTACCCGTGAGGTATCGGTAATCATACAAAACTGGACGGTGCCCCATGGACATTCGTAACCATCAATCGGCTGCTGGAAGTCTTCGGATACGAAAGGATCGGAGAGATCAAGATATTTACTGCCCGGTAATTTGGAGACAAAAGGCCCAAACAATGCTTTCAGTTGCCGGAGTTGATAAAACGTAGCCCCATTGATCCAGACAAGATCAATGCTTCCGGTCGACCGCCCGGCCTCCAGTTCCGATCTCAGGATGGAAACGATCTGTGCTCCCTGCCCCGCGGATATTTCAAGATTGATGTCGAAATCTTTTTTAAGAGCTGGCTTCACGAAATTATTCATGTACTTGTTGATCGCCGGATCACCCTCCCACATCATCATGCGTACCGTCTGTCCGTGTGCATCTTTGAGAATCGTATCCCAGGAGAGCTGGAGAGGATCGTTCTTCCTGACGGAATGGCCGCAACCGTCGGTAGAAAGTAGTAAAAATGTAAGTATGGGGATAAGGAAAAAGGAGAAGGACTTGCGGGTTGTCCCGATGCCTCGGGACGGGTTACGAATAGATAACCTCGTTACCGGAAAAAGGGAGCAGAGCTTCGTAACGAGGAAGAAAAATCCCCGCTGGTGCAAGCATGCTCGCTTCCACACCTGCACGGACACCCATTTTGCACGCAATTTAAAACTCATACTTTAAACTAAATTGAAATTGCCGGGGTGGTCCGGCGTTTTTTTTAACGATTCCCCGTGAGGGCGGTCCCACCTGTATTTGATTACTTTGAGTGGCGTTATTCGCATATCCGCTCAGGTTCGTAGTATTGAGGAGATTGAATACATCAGCCTGAAACACCAGTTTCTGAGCATTGTGTATCGGAAAATCGTACTGTACGGAAAGATCGATGACTTTTGACCACGGGAGTCGCCCGCTATTTCTGGATTGCCCGGGATACCGGTCATTATTTCCGACATAGGAATCGCTGTACGAGCGTCCGTCTCCGTTTAAGTCGGTAGTCCCGTACACCGTGGCATTTGGAATCCAGTTGATAGGTTGCCCGCTTTGAAACAAACCGGTTGTTGTCACGGAAAGCCGTTTTCGGGGGTACCAGGTCAGACTGGCATCAATAACATGACGACGATCGTTGACGGAAGGCCCCCATTCAGCAGCGAAGTTATTGGCATCCATCGCCCGGAAGTTTATGTCTTCAGTATTGTTGTATGACCATGAGAGTGTGTAACTCAAGGAATAAGAAAATGGAGAATTGGACTGAGTTTTAGAAAAACTCAGCGTTGCACCAAAATAGCTGGCTTTTCCTTTATCCTGGGTCATGACGACATCACGTGAAATTCCCCGGAGAGTATCACCGTTGATAAGGGCGTAAGGACCTTTGGAGTCCGTATAGATCGGTACGGGACGGGTTGAGTCAGCTTTGGATTGTGTCCGGATTACCACATTGTTCGGATTATTCAGAGGATAGCGTGCCGGCGAATTTACATCCCAGAGACGGAATAGATCATAAGAACGACTGTAAATCAGGTTCAGTGATAATAGTTTGTTAGACCCGAACTGATGTTGGAAACCCAGAACAAACTGGTGGGTATACGGATTCTGATATCCGTTGGGATTGAGAATTCGCCGTTCATTCGAGAATTGGGCGTTACGAACAGTTTGTAGAGAGGCCGATGACGGTCCCTGCAGGTAGGGCACCGAGCCAAAGCTGGCATTCAGGTTTCCATTAAAGGTAACTCTTGCCAGGTTTGTATTAGAAGGAAGCTGGTCTGCATTGATGAGAGCCCGAAGCTCGGCGAGGTAGTCAGGGCCAGTCGTATTTTGCTGCAGTGCATCACTGTAGACCGAATAGATGATCTTATTATAGACAAGGCTGTACCCGCCACGGAGCACACTGTGATCGGAAAGCTTGTAATTGAAGCTGAAACGTGGAGCCAGGTTGTTGTAATCACCATGTTTCGATCCGCCTTTGGACAGGTTGTCGTAGTCATACCTTAACCCAAAAGTCAGGTTGAGACTGTTGCTTGCTGAAATCTGATCCTCGATATACGCGCTGTACAGGTTTTGCCATCTGCCGAAGGAACTCGGTCGCAGTTCGACATTGTAATTCAGAACATTTGCATTTTGTGGAATATCGTGAATACCCAATGATGTACTGACACCATTTTGCTTGAGTTGGTCTAGCTGTTGCTGTGTTAGTTTCACGGTGTAGTTACCAGCTGGATTGCCGCCTCCTTTCAACCCATGGTCCGAAAAGATCATATCGATGCCTGCCCGGATAGTTTGATTATCATGATACAAGACACCCTTTTGTTGCAACTCGATGGTGTTTTCAAGGGAGTTGAACACATATCCGGGATTACCGAGGATGGCAACAGGTTGTTCATCGGGTCCCAGCACTGTTACTTGTGGGTTATTGGGATTGGTAGGACGGGCATAATCCCAACGGAAACGGGAATACTGGGCATTTGATTCCATCGACCAGGGGCCCAGATGATAGCTGTTTTTCAAGGCAGCAATAAATGAATTTCGTATTTGCCGATTCCCCGCAGATGGAAAAGTTACACCGCCTTCGAGTCCGCCGCCCTGGCGGTCAATGGAAACGAGGCCGGTATTGATTCTCAGTGAACTGTGCGCGTCATTCTTCCAGTATTGGTCAATCTTTCCGGATAAAAGTGTGTATTTATTGTAACCACGCACTGTTTGATTGACCCCGAGGGCGGGTACGTTCAGAAGGTTATCCTTGATTGCAATAGTCTGTTCTGCATTGATGTAATAAAACGTTTTGTCATGGATAATAGGTCCGCCTATGTCGATGCCGAACTGATGGCGTTGAAATCCATTTTTAACAGCGTTACCGGAAAGATCGCGCTGGGCGAACGGGGAAGAGGCGTCGATAACGGGACCAGGCCTTACCTCATAGTAAGCTTCCCCGGAAGTGGTGTTGCTACCGGACCTGCTTGTGATATTGATCACACCGCTTCCCGACCAGCCATATTGACTGGAATAGGCACCGGTCAGCGCTTCCACATGCTGTGCAAAACCAATGGGTATCGGGAATTTCATCCCGCCAAGAAAATTTTCA
>DATFNI010000476.1:0-6641 GCA_035266485.1 Balneolales bacterium | reverse complement strand
TACGAGAGCCGTCCGTTACAAGGACAATCGAATAATGTGGCCAATCTTTCACTGATGTATAATGATCATCCACTGGCCCTGTTTGGTCAGCTCGATGTACAATACATCGGAAAGACGCTAAGCAAGGTGACCGAATTCTATCACGCGGATTACTATCAAAAACCCCAGCTTTCTCTTGCAGCCTCCCTCGAAAAAAGCCTCGGTCGCCACCTGACCATCTTTGGCAAGTTTGACAACCTTCTAAACACACCATCGGTACTCCATACCAACCATGGTCTGATCGTTGGCAGGAATACCTATGGGTCAAGCTACAGTGTCGGAATCAGATACTCCAATTAACCAATAACAGCAAGCACAACAAATAAACAAAGCAACTCCATATGAAAACAACGAACAAATTCTCTCTCTTACTAATGGGAATAGCAGGACTGATAATCTCCCTGTCGGCCTGTAGCAAAACCACGAGTGTGACCGGTCCCAGTGGTGGTAATACCAAATCTAATAACATCACCTCAACCACATTGACTGGTCACATCAAAGGTATCATGACAACCGGGACGACCTACTCCGTAAATGGCGATATCTATGTAAATAAAGGGGACACTCTTCAGGTTCAACCGGGAGTGACCGTTAATGTGTTGAACAATTCAACCTTTTTTATAAATGGTGTGATCATGTCGATGGGGACACAGAGCCAGCCGATCACCTTTACCTCACCGGCCGATTCGTCGGGATCCTGGGGAGGTTTTCAGTGCGACTCCGCCCAGGCGGTAACTTTCCACTGGACGCATATTAACTACACCGGTGGTCCCGATCCTACAGGTAGTCCGCGGGCAACAGTTGTAGTTCATGCACCCATTAATGTGGATTTTGAAGATTCCTGGATTTTAGATGGCGTTGATAACGCTCTGGAAGTTGAAGACGGAGCAAAACTCACAATGCTTCGTAACACTATTAACCACCAAGGCAGTACCGATGGTGAAGGCCTTGATGTCTATCGTGGAGTAACCGGAACAATCGCATACAATGTGATCTGGGCAGGTGCCGGTAATGCACTCAAAATCCAGACAGATAAAATAACACTGCATCCCCAAACCGATCTTAAGATGTATAACAATGATTTCATAGACATGGGATATCGCCGGGGTGCTGCCGAGCCGGGAGCTGGCATTACCATAGATCAGTTTGCAAAGGGTGAGATTTATAACAACATGTTTATCAGTGATTACTATGGTCTGGCAATCACCAGGGGTGCAGACACGACGAATATCAAATACGGCAACAACTACTTTTACACCGATGTCGACTCCGTTCGCCAGTACTACTACCCAAAGGGGGATGCCGGGAAAGCGCAGTCTTCGGATATTGTTTCAACTAGTGCTACCAATAAACAACCGATGTTCGTCAGCTATACCAAAGATCCGCTTGCCAAAACGGATAATAACGACTACCACCTGCAACCAGGTTCACCTGCCATTGGTGCTGGAAACCCGACTTACAACAATGACATCGGTGCTTACCCAACCGACGGTTCAGGCAATAAGCACTGATTTTTGACCGACACATCATACCATAACTGTCACTATAGTTAAGAAGGAGTATAGTGACAAATGCTGAGTACGGCTATTCGACAGATGGCCGTACTTTTTTTATGATGATTCAGGATTCCTTCAGATTCAGTTGTAACTTTCAATGTTATAGTAGGATGATACTCAATTATCAAAATCGTAACAGAATTATTACGCGAAACACGGATACAAATATGAAAAATGCTTTAGCCATTCTTATTGTTTCTGGTATTCTGGTTTTCTTTGGTTCCGGCACGGCAGTGCTGGCACAGAATTCCAAACCGGTATACACACTGGAAAGAACCATTTCATTGCCTGGAAACGGGGGATACGACTATCTGTATGTTGATCCTGTAACTCGTCATTTATTTGTAACGCACGGTTCGACCGTGAACGTAATCAACCTGAAGAGCGGTAAATTTATCGGTTCGGTGACGGGCCTGGGAGAAGATCACGGCGTTGCCATTGATAACTCACTCAACCGCGGTTTTGTAAGCGACAGCAGGCAGAGAGCACTGGTAGCATTCAACAGTCAAACGCTTAAAACCATCAAAACCATCCATCTGAAAGGGGAAGATGAAGATGCCACCATCCTGGATCCGGCTTCGGGAAAAGTTTTTGTTTTTGAGGGAGATAGCAAACAGGCGGAAGTCGTGGATCCCAAGACATTGAAAGAAGTGGATATTATACCCCTGGGAGCAAAACCGGAGTTTGCCGTATCTGACGGTCACGGACATATTTATAACAATCTTGAAAGTTCAAGTCAGATAGCTGTCATTGATGTTCACTCCATGAAGGTCGTAAAAAAATACAGCCTCGGACCTTGCCATGGCCCCTCTGCCTTGGCCCTGGATAATACCCATCATAGATTATTCACCGGATGCCGTGCGAATAAGGGATTAACGGTAGTTAATGCTGATAACGGGGATGTCATCCAGACTTTGCCGATCGGTGCCGGTGTAGATGCAGACAGATATGATCCTGAAACCCATCTCATTTTTGTCTCATGCTTTGACGGAACGACCACCATCATCAAAGAGGAATCGCCGGACAAGTATAAGGTTGTTCAGGTTTTGAAAACGCACATGGGTGCCAGAACCATGGCATTGGATCCTCAAACTCATAATATTTACCTGAGCTCTGCCGATTTTGAGAAGACGAACACGGGGTATCATCACCGCATGGTGCCGGATTCTTACAAAGTGTTGGTTTATAAGTTGAACAACAATTAACAGTTAAAAGGATTATATCCTGAATAAAAAGGTTTGCTTTACAATTGTTGTCCGGAATCACGGAATGATTAAAGCAAAAAACGATGCGTTCAAAAAGGATATAAGGACTTTTAGTTCAGACGGCAGTTGGTAAAAAAACCTCAGGAACCGGTAACCGTTAACTTTTTAAGTTTTCAGTTACCGGTTTTTCCTTAATTTTCTGCTCTATTACACGTGGGTGTTTAATACTTCTTTAACTATCAGGGAATTATAGCTTATCTTCAATCCGGTTAATTATCATTTGCATTAAACCTGCTTTCTTTAAAAAGACATATCTTCGCGACTTCCTAAAGTTACCAGATGTCACCTGAACTAATTCACTACGTAACGAAATACGGGTATTACGCTATTTTTGTACTCGTCTTCCTGCAGGAGAGTGGAGTCCCCGAGCCCATTCCGAACGAGTTTGTTCTCCTGTTTTCGGGATATATGGTTTATAAGAAGGCACTGGATTTTCCACTCGTTATTCTTGCTGTGGTTCTGGGTGATTTTATCGGTACCAATATCCTATACACCGTCTTCTATTTTTTCGGATCCTATATATTGGAGCACAAACCCAAATGGTTTCCCATCAAGGATGAAACCATTAAGAAATACACAAACAGGGTCTCTGAGGGGAAACTCTGGACCATCTACCTCGGACGCATCACTCCGTTTATCCGGGGATATACGTCTGTAGGCGCGGGATTGCTGCAGATTAAGCCCCAAAAATTCCTGCCTATCGCCCTTATATCAGCGCTGACCTGGAGTTGTGCTTATGTGCTGACAGGATACCTGCTCGGGCCCTACTGGAAACATGTGGCAAAGAATTTCAAGTATATCCTGCCGGCTGTTTTGGTGGTGATGATCGTTATAGGAATCATCAAACACCGCATGGATAAATCATCATCTCCCCCCAAAAATGGGAAAGACAGGGAGGGAAGGGAGATTACCCGCGAAGCTAAATGATCGTTTAATTATTAGCGAGAGTGGACATGAGAACTAATTTCCTATCTCTTCTTTTTAAAATCATTGAAGTTATACTTGATGTTGATCATAACAATCGGCGCCTGCCGGGTGAAGTAATTGTAATTATAAAAGTCCACTCCCTGTGACGTAAATTCTCGCCGCCCGGTCTGGAACAAATCGTGAATCTGGAGAATTATCGACAGGCTTTTCTGCATAAAGTCTTGTTTGGCGGCCAGATCCGTTATAAAATAGCCGCCCCAACGGCCCTGGGCATTTACCGATGGACTATGGTATCGCGTATCAACCTGGATACTTGTTGATGGCGTAATGGTAAAGGTACTGTTGTTTTTTAAACTCCAGTCAAAGCTCTGCCTGGAAAAAGACTGATTGTTTATTGCTCCTTTGATTCGATAATCATAGACATCTCCCATCAAATTGAATTCCCAGAATTTCAAAGGATTGAACATGATCATGGCTTCGGAACCGAGCGAATAATCCGATCCGACATTGGCAATAGATCTGAGAGAGACATTGGGAGCATAAACAGAATTAATGTCCTGCATTTTATTATGGGTAAACCGGTAGTAAAAATCATTAGAGAAAGTAGCTTTGCCGATAAATGTCTGGAAGCCGACTTCATAGGAATCGATAAATTCAGGCTGGAGGTTGGGATTTCCAATACGCACGCTATGTGCGTCGTACCATGAATAGAAGGGTTCCAGATCGCCGCCATCCGGCCTGCGAATTCTACGGCTGTATCCGGCCATAATTTGAGTCCCGTCGCCGAAGTTATACGATGAATGGATGGAAGGGAAAAAATCCCACCGGCTGAGCGAAAATCGTTTACCCGCACCGACCATTTTCACCATCTGGTAGGTGTACTCAGTCCGAACGCCGATTTGTACGCCAAGGCTGTCCCAATGGTCGGCAAAAATGGAATAGGCGGCAAAACGGGTACGGTTAAAGTCGTTGGTATGGCTGTAGGTAGGTTTAAACTGGTAAACGTTACTGGTTGAATCGTAAAGGGATAATTTATTGATATCCTTCCGGAGCCTGGTAAAATACTCCATCCCGGCAGAGAATTTTTTCCGGCCACTCAGCGGCAGTACGTAATCAAGCTTTCCCCTGAGTTCACTTTCGGGACCTAACTCAGTGGTCTCGGTGCCATTGATCTGGCTACTGTTTTGCGTACCATCTGATACCGACGATTCATTTGAACTGCGATGCCTGAAAAAGAATTCACCCGTAAGCAGGTTGCCTGCAGGACCGAATGTGTGGCGATAATTGGCATTTAAATCGTAAAAACCACCGTAATGATTGTGGTGGGTATTATCCAAATATGAAATCTTTTGAGGGTCGGCAACAGACCACTGCTGATAATTTTGGGTGGAATTTCTTAAAAATGACCGGTTACCGACTCGCCCACCCAGCGAAAGATTATCCTTTTCGCTCAGATTGAAATCCACTCCGCCTCTAACACCATAGATGGTCCTTCCCCAGGTCATATTTCCGTCCGAATTAAGGTATGAGGTGTTATTACCGACGATGAACTGCTTATCCTGAGTGCTTGAACCGGGATAAAAACGCCGGTTATAATCAAGTCCGAAGTTATAGCTGATCGAAGACGTTTTATATTGGAATATGAAATTGCCGCCGTATTTTTGATTTAACCCTCCCATAATGTTTGCAAGACCACTCATACCCAGATTCGCATTCTTTTTCAGGACAATGTTGATGATACCGGCCGTGCCGCTGGCATCATATTTTGCGGAAGGATTGGTGATGAGTTCGATGCTTTTAATGGAACTCGCCGGTATCTGCTGCAGGGCATCCTGTGCACTTAACACCGAAGGCTGGCCGTTAATGAGCACCTGGAAATTCTGGCTTCCCCTCAGGCTGACTGTGCCATTGATATCGACACTGATAGAGGGTACATTTTGAAGAACATCTGCGGCACTTCCCGACATCGAGGAAGGCATCTGGCTTACATCAATAACTTTTTTGCCTGTCTGGTACGATATCGCCGATCTCCTTCCCTGAACGACCACGTTCTGCATACTCAAAGAAGTGGGCTTTAAATTAATCTTACCCAAATCCAGGGTATTGTTCGAATTTGTTATAGAAATATTTGGGAAAACCTTCTTCTCAAATCCCAGGTATTGTACAACTAAATAATATTTTCCATTATTGACATTGTCTAAAGTAAATTTTCCATTCTTGTCGGTTGCTGTACCGGATACCTGTGTACTGTCTTTTCGGGTAAAGAGAATAACGTCGGATAGGTATATCGGTTGCCTGGTTTCGGCGTCGAAAATCTGACCTTTGATCGAGCCGTTATTCTGATAGACAGATTCCTGGGCATAGATAAGATTGGTAAAGGCAATCGAGAAAACTAATACTGTAAATACCTTTTTAAGCATTTCATCTCCACAACAATAATTAAAAGCAAATCCGGGGGTAAAATATTTTTTGAAACAAGTGTTCTCAGCGATTCGTGGCATCATCATGCTGTTAACGAATATGAATATATCAAACAGAGATGAAACCAAGATGAAAGGGAAGGGTGGAAGATTGTATGAAGGATGCTTATGCAATATCCCGTAAGAGCTTAGTTAACGTGAAGTCTGGATAAGAAATCCGCCACACGCGGATAGATGATAGAAGAGGATCTTAAATTCTGGCTTACGGCATTAGCAGAGACTGCTACGTTGTCTTTCCCCCTTACTAAACTTATCATTACCAAATTTTTTGGATGTAAAAATTGTGGATAACCGGGCCAAAACAACCCGGTGAATGGAGCTGAAGCTCTTGTTTACTAAAGCCTTCATTCCGTCAGCTAAAGCTGCCGGCAATA
>DATFNI010000475.1:0-10605 GCA_035266485.1 Balneolales bacterium | reverse complement strand
TCACGCCTTGCAACAGTAGCTTCCGCCCAGGAATCGCACGCCCTGATAAAAGCGCAAATCGTCCAGATATCCGGGCAGACCCTTTACCTGAATGCCGGGCGAAACCAGGGAATATCCACCGGGGATACCCTTACGGTCTATACCGGTGAAAAGAATGGCCATATACGCGGGAGGCTGCATGTAATAGCCGCGATCTCTCGGAACTGCTCGGCCGAGTTCCTTGGACGTCCATTTTCGCTTACACGCGGCGAAGAAATATACTTCTCTACAGTAGCACCGCCCCAAAAGCAAATTGCCCAAAACAGCACGTCTCCGGATTCCGTGCGACGCAAATCGATCATGGATGAAAAATCCACCTTTAAAACATCGAGTCGATCAAACGTTGCATCACCAGTTATAACCGGCCGAATCATGACCGGCGGATATCTGAATCTTTCCCAATCGCGTTTCTCCAGTCTTGATCCGGGCTGGATCCATCAGACCTATGCCAGCCCGTTCGTAAATCTCATGTTGCGGGGCCGTGAACTACCGGATAACCTTCAGTTTGATGTCAATATGAGGTGGAGCTATCGCTACCTGAAACGGCGACCCATAAGCCCTACAAATCTGTTCAGCATTTACAACATCAAGGTCAGCAAACAATTTAAGGCTGTGCCACTCCTGACTGTTAGCGTCGGGCGTTTTTACAATCAATACGAACGATTCTCCGGGTTTTGGGATGGGGTCATGCTTCGTTATGGGTCATATAGTAACGGAGTTGGGGTGATCACCGGTTTTGAACCTTCCTTATCATCACAGGGATTCTCAACCAGCGTTCCCAAACACTCCGTATTCGCTTATGCCAGCCAGAACATCGGACCTGTTTGGTCGTCGAGTGAAATATCATTTAATGCCATGTATCCCAATAATGGATGGATGAACCATCTTTATTGGGGGTTGCATCAGGACTTTCGTCTAGGCCGCAGTCTTATCGGAGGCAGTGTCCAGGTCGACCGTGATCCAACACAAGGCAAATGGACACTCACGCAAGGCTACTTGCAGGGTCGTTTTCAACTTATCGGCGGATTGTCGGCCGATGCCAACTGGTTAAAACAAAGGCCTTATCAGATATGGTTGACTCCCGATCCTATCAGTTACACCAGAACAAGTTATGGTGGCGGGCTATCCTACGATTTTAGCTCTGGTTATATCTCGAGCAACGTATCGGTGGAAAAGAGTGATCTGACCCGGACCGCCGACAACTATAGCCTTTATGGTTCCCTGCAACGCAGCCGTTTCTGGCAACTTGGCTTCAGCGCTCATGGGAGTTACTGGAGTGATCATTCCAATAAAGTCCTTTCAGCAGGTCTTGGATTAAACCGGTGGTTCGGTCAGGATCAATTCAATCTGGGATATGACTTTTATCGAACAGACTTTATCGGACAGGCTGTTGTCACTCATTCCATTACAGCACACTTCTATGTACCGTTGATGAAAAAGATGATATTGGATCTCCAAACCCGTTTTGATATCGGAAGCGTCACGCAAAATAAAAGTGTTTACCTGAGCATTTGGTATAATTTTTAGCATTGGTCACAACAACCGATCATAAACTAAGAACGTATAATTATTAGCATCACGTATTGATTGCCTTATGGATCTGGCCATTATCTGGATAGTTGCGATTGTTCTTTTCGCCATTTTTGCTATTCCTTTTGTGCGTAAAAAAAAGGATATGGAAAACCGTACCGAAGAGGCTGATATCTTTGCTCTCGAGTATGGACTAAAAGAACCGACCACTCTGCATCCCATTGTAAATCCTGATGAGTGCATCGGTTCCGGAAGATGCGTGGAGATATGTCCGGAGCAGGACGTTTTGGGTCTGAGAAACGGACAGGCGATAGCCGTAACACCGGCCAACTGCATTGGCCACGGACTCTGCGAGCGATCCTGCCCCGTCGAGGCCATCCAGCTCGTCTTCGGATCGGAAAGGCGGGGCGTCGATATCCCGCGGATCAGGGCCAATTTCGAGACCAATGTCGACGGTATTTACATTATTGGTGAACTGGGGGGCATGGGACTTATCCGAAATGCTTTTGAACAGGGCCACCAGTGTGTCGAAGCCATCGCAAAGGAACAGCGCAAAGCTCCCGATGGGGTTTATGATCTTTTAATCGTAGGTTGTGGGCCGGCAGGACTTGCGGCATCCATATACAGCAAGAATCATGGATTACGCTTCATCACGTTAGAGCGTGAAGCGCTTGGCGGCACGGTCAGCACCTACCCTAGAAAGAAACTGGTGATGACGGCTCCGATTGATATACCCGGATACAGGAGACTGAATTATCGTGAAATATCTAAAGAGGAACTCATCAGTATTTGGAAAGATGTAGTCGATAAGTTGTCCCTCGATGAGCACATTCACACCGGGGCTATTGTTCATGATGTCATCAGGAATAAAGATCACTCATTCACAGTAAAAACATCCCGGGGCGAAATCAAAACACTTCGCGTAGTTCTTGCTATCGGCCGCAGAGGTATCCCCAGAAAGTTGAACATACCGGGTGAAACCCTGCCGAATGTGGCCTATTCCCTTCGTGAACCGGATCAGTTTGAGCATGATATGATCACCGTGGTGGGTGGCGGTGACTCCGCTGTCGAAGCAGCTTTGGCCCTCTCCGGGCAACCCGGTAACAAAGTCAGGTTATCCTATCGCCGGGATGCCTTCAACAGGATCAAACCCGGAAACAGGGAACGCATACAGGCAGCAGAAGCGGCAAAAGAAGTCGAGGTTCTTTGGTCCACGAATGTGATCCAAAATGACTCTCATGAGGTTACTATCCAAAAAGAAGACGGCTCTGAATTCAACCTGGAAAACGATTACCTGTTTATTTTCGCGGGTGGAGAATTGCCGACGCCTTTCCTGAAGCAGATGGGCATCGAAATAGATACTAAGTTTGGGGAGCCGTAATTTATCAACCTAATTCATTAATAAACCTTTTGTAAGGGTTACTACCCGGAGTTTTCTTCATATCCCCTTAAACATGCGAACGGTGTTTTCGCGCACCTTCGGCATGTTGGAAAAAGCCGGCGCTGTAGATATGCACCAATTTATTATCCTGACCAACGATGTATCACCCTGGAAGGGGGAGCATCTTTTTGATGCAACCAAAGACCTGCCCGTAGAAAAAATGGTGTATCTGAACGGTGATTTTATCACAAGGGTGTTCGAAGTACCTTATAAAGAGGCTCCCAACTGGTATAAAGAAATGGCGCTGCATGTCGAACAGATCGGTAAAACCTCGGAAGACATCTACTTCTTTTACACCACATGCCCCAAGTGCGCTAAATACTACGGTAAAAAACTATGTAGTTGGCGTTGCCAAGGCAGCGTGAAGACAATTGGTACGGGACACGGATATCTTATTTACAGAAATCCCTCATGATTTTGTGAATTCATTCAGGGCAGATACTTATTGATATTCTCTTCTTCCAGGAAAGAAAGAAAATTACTGGTTACTGGAATCTGTTTCTTCTCTTTTTTAAAAATTGCGTGCCAGTGAGTCATTATTGGGAAATGCTGTAAATCCAGAATCGCAATCCTATTGTTTGGAAGGTCATTTTGCAGACTTAATCTTGAGATGAGAGATATTCCGATTCCTGCCATTATCGCCTGCTTCACCGCCTCATTTGTACCAAGTTCCATGCTTGGTTTGATTCGAATATCATGCTTTTTCAAATAAGCTTCCATAACCATTCGGGTTCCGGATCCTAATTCTCTGTAGATAAAAGGCTCGTTTTTCAAATCTCTGATGGCGATATTTTTTTTCCCAACCAGACGATGCTGCGGAGGGGCGCACATCACGAGAGGATTTTCAAGAAATGGGACAGCTTCTATAGACTCATCATCAGGAATCTGGGTTAAGATCGAAAGATCATATTCGTTTTTGGCCAAATGATGAAGGACTTCATCTCTGTTCGTTACTTTAAGTAAAATATCAACTTTGGGATACCTCCTTTTGAATTCGCCCAGAAGGTAAGGCAAAAAATATTTGGCTGTTGATGCTGCAGAAATTGTAAGGCGTCCCTTTAGCCCGCCTTTTAATTGGGAAACAGCAGCATCAAAAGATTCCAATTCGCGATCGACATTCTGGAATGTTTGATACAGATATTCACCGGCTTCCGTTAAATACAACTTACGCCCAACGACTTCAATAATAGGCAGATCGACTGCATCCTGAAGCTGTTTAATTTGTATTGAAACAGCCGGTTGTGTCATGTGTAACTCTTTGGAAGCTTTAGTGATACTTCGCTTCTTGGCCACCATGCCGAATACATACAACTGATGGAGCGTAAAATTCATGATATAAATATTTATTAATGATCAGCATTAAATGTATTAATTATAACTTATTTGTCAAAGTGAGTATTTTTCAAAACAAGTTAATAACCCAGTACTCATTCAACTTTCATGGACTGTGACAAAAAATTCACTTTAATAACGGGAACCTTTTCAGCCGGCGATGCAAAAGAAATTTTGATGAGTTTGATTGGCAGTAAAATAACGTTTCATACTATCAGGAATCTGAGTAAACGCGAGCGGGATGGCACTGTCGATTCCCATTCGGTTACGAGAATAAATGAGTTGACTGAAACCAGGAAGCACATTTTGGATCTGCTTGAGAAGATGGGGAAAGAAAACCGAAGCATAAATATTTCTTCCGACATTCACATCTACGTTGATGAATGATAAAGATTTGTTTCGGGGTCGCAGGTTAATAATTGCAACCAGGCACAAAAAGGAAGAGGCGATTGCTCCTGAACTTGAGAACCGACTCGGTGTGACATGTATCGTACCTGAAAATTTTAACACAAACATGTTAGGTACATTCTCTGGCGAGGTCACCCGTGTTGACGATCCTGCTGTAACCGTCAGGAAAAAGTGTCTGTGGGCAATGGACACCTTTAGCATCAATTTAGATGTCGCCAGTGAAGGATCCTTCAGTCCCCATCCCTCCTGCTTTTTCGTGCCCCCCGATAAGGAAATCGTCATATTTATCGACAAGGTAAAATTCCCATCGCATGGCCTCATCACGCGAAAAGCAAAAAATGACACTCAAAATCTGATTAAAGGGATCACCATGCTAACCAATCACTTCCATCAGTTTCAATCCAGCTATAGCGGCGCATTTGTTGAAACCGACATGCTGCGATGTACAACCCCACCCGGATGAGTGTCATTATGCAATCCGGAAACCGAAAGTAAACCTATGATATTTCATCTGTTTAGCCTGCTCATATCGAATTAAATGAGGTTGAATACATAAACAAATATTTATGTTATTAATTAAAATTATTAATTTTTACTTATTGATCGTATTGTTTAAGTTTTGAAAAGAAAAAAGATACAGGATAGCTGAGCCTAAATTATTAAACCCCATATCACATTTAATATAATATGCCGAACAAATACGCTACCAAGAGCCTTAGAGATGCAAACAGAGCATTCTCTACTAGCATGGTCCGCTTTATGTGGACTTTTTTTATGTCGCTTACCATCGTTCTGGGCATTTCCTTTTTTCATCCGATTACGCGGAATATTGATGGTGTTCTGATCTTCGACCAACTGAGCCTGGTGATCAGCGTTGCCGTGACCTTGTTCAGCAGCATAATCCTCAGTTATTCCAGCCGTTATCTCGCCGGCTACGAAAAACTCCGCCGGTTTCTCCTTAACTGCGTGCTATTTACGTTTTCGGTCATTCTCATGGTAATTTCCGACAACATCGTATTGTTCATCTTTGCCTGGTTATGCATGGGACTGCTGATGTCCGAACTTATCGGAGGTTACACCCATGATGAAGAGGGACCTGCTTCCAGGACCAATGCCAGGAATTACTTTGTGTTGAGTACGGTGTTGTTAGCGTCAGGTTTTATCCTCCTTGTGCTTCAAACGGGATCCTGGAGTATCTCACAAATCATGCACTCCAGTGAATTGAAGAGTACACCTGGAGTGCAATCCGCCGTTCTGCTGGTGATTGGAGCGGCAGTCATACAATCGGCGCTCTTCCCCTTTCAAAGCTGGCTTATGTCATCGATGACAGCCCCAACGCCATCATCTGCTCTCATGCACGCCGGTTTCGTAAATGCGGGCGCAATTTTACTGACAAGATTCGCACCCGCCATTTATGCCGGACACTTTCTTTGGATATTGGTTTTGGTGGGTGGTGTTGGTTCCATAATCGGTAAATTCACCAAATTTGTTCAGGCCAATATCAAGCAGAAACTGGCCTGTTCCACCACTGCACAGATGGGGTTTATGCTTCTTGAATGCGGGCTCGGGTTCTTTGCGGCAGCCATAACCCATCTCATATTGCACGGTTTTTACAAAGCCTATCTTTTTTTATCCTCCGGGGATTCGGTCGGGCAAGGGTCTCCAAAGAAAGTTGAGGATAAAAGATGGAGCTCCTGGTACCTTCCAATCATTCTGCTTAGCGGCCTGATCGGAGGATTTGTTTTCGCCTTTACGACTGGCAAGGGACTCAAACTGAATAGCGGTCTGTTTCTAACGTTGATTATCGTGCTGACCATAATTCACGGATGCCAGGATTTTCTCAAACATACTTCACTTTCAACACCAGCCCGGCTCATGGTACTGCCTCTCGTCATAATTCCGGCACTACTGGTGTATGCTGTAATCTATGATGGCATTACCCATTTGCTGACAAGTATTCCTATGGTAGAAATGGCCACACCGGTCACATGGGCACAGATAATAATTGGCACCCTATATCTGGTATCCTTCTTAGTCATCGAGCTAAAGTTACACCATAAGCTTGGTCGCTTATATGTCTATCTGCTGACGATCTCTCAACCAAAATCCAATACCATCCTCCAATAGTCACAAATCAAATGAAAAAAGAAGTAATTACTTCAACAATCAATGAGCTCTCTGGCCAACTAATCAGAAACTGGCCGCTGTATTCCTTTGTAACCTCAAACCCTTTGGCCGGGCTCGAAGAACTCCATTTTGAGGATGCTATCAAAGAGATACGCAAACACGTAGGCATCTCCGGTTATCCGTCCGCTGCCATATTCGAGCAAGCTATGAGAGAGAATCAGATTGATAAAACCGTTATTGAAAAGCAGCTCCAGAAAAATAGGATTCCCCTTTCTCTCGATGAATCTTTGGCTGAAATGCGCACATTGGAACAACGCTTTTCGTCAAATAGAATGCTGAATAACGTAGATCGCCACATGATCAAATGGCTCACCGTATTCCTGGATGAGGGAATAGCTGAATGGCCTATGCCGGACCGCGAAAAGGGATTCTACAGCGCCTGGCGAACAACGGCTCAATTTGATACCAGTCGGCCTCAAAGACACTTAATTACAGCTTTTCCGGAAGACGCCCTTGAAACACTTGAGCATCTTCTGAAAGATTACCGACCGGATGATATCTGTATGATAATGAAGCATCATCTCTTCTCACTGCCGGGCTGGACGGGTTACATCAAGTATCGAATGGAAAATGAAAATGAATGGCAGAAGACATATCCGATCACGCTGACAGATTACCTCGCTGTTCGATTGGTGCTTTGTAAACAACTTGATCAACCACTTCTGCCGGGTGACACCGGGAAGCATCGGGAACCGGTGAATGCAGACCGAATACATTCAGCCTGGTTAAAAGCTTTGGAAAAGAGTTACCAGGCTCGTCTGATCAAACAAGTCAAATCGCAGGCAAATCGGATACAGGACAGAGCACCCCTAAAGCCGGAAGCACAGTTTGTCTTTTGCATCGATACTCGTTCCGAACGTATACGTCGTGCAGTAGAAAAAGCGGGGAACTATGAAACCCATGGTTATGCCGGTTTCTTCGGTATTGCCATGAACTACAAACATCCGGGTAAAAATATCAGTTACAAATCATGCCCGCCAATAGTGAACTCAGTTTTTGAGGCTAGCGAACAGATTCAGAAGGAAGGAATAAAAGAAGCCAAAAAGTTCCGATTTTACGATAATTTCAAAAACGCACTGAGCGATTTCAAGAGTGCGCTCAGGAATAATGTTCCGGCTTCTTTCGGATACGTTGAGTCCTCCGGATTCTTTTATGGCGCAGGCCTTCTTGTAAAGACTCTCACACCAACATTTTTATATCGTTTAAAGGAACGCCTTGCCAATCATGCTGGTCGTCCCGAATGGTTTAACGAGGTGATAATATCACATAAAACAGGTGAAACGTCGTCTGCCAGAAACAATCTCTCCGTAGAGGATAAGGCGAAAATTGCCAAAACAGCATTCGATTTGATGGGATGGGATCATTTTGCGCCAATCGTTGTCTTTTCAGGACACGGGAGCCAAACTTCCAATAATCCATTTGAATCAAGTCTGGACTGTGGTGCCTGTGCCGGTAATAAAGGGGGAAAAAATGCCCGACTGCTTGCCGATATCTGTAATGATCCGGAAGTCAGAGAACTGCTAAATGCAGAATATGAAATTGATGTACCCGAAAATACCTGGTTTGTGGCAGCCGAGCATAATACGACAACAAACCACATCCACTTATACGATCAAAACACCCCTGCAAAGTCCCGGTCCCAAATTCAGAAGCTCAAAAACAGCCTGATAGAAGCACAACACGCAGCAAATAACGAACAGTTTAAAACCGCCCGTGAACATATTAAAAAAACGATGCACGAAGCCCATCGCAGGGCATCCGACTGGGCAGAAACAAGACCGGAATGGGGATTAGCGGGTAATGCATCCTTTATAATCGGACGACGTGAATTGACATCACGCCTCAATCTTGAGGCACGCAGTTTCCTCCATTCTTATGACTGGGAAAAGGATCCGGATGGTGAAAAGCTTAAGGCCATTCTCCAGGGACCAATGGTTGTCACGCAATGGATCAATAACCACTATTACTTTGCATCGGTTGATAATGAACGATTTGGGGGAGGAACAAAAGTAACTCTAAATGTAACCGGCAAATATGGCGTGGTTCAAGGTAATGGCGGAGACCTAAAATTCGGATTGCCGCTCGAATCGCTGCAAGAAGACGATCGTTTGGTGCAGCACCTGCCACTGCGCCTGACCGTTCTTATCCAGGCGCCAAAAGCCAGAGTGGAAGCCATTATCTCAAAACACTTTGAAACGCTGGGTAAGCTGGTGAAAAACGAATGGCTGTACCTCGCTGTGCTGGATCCGGAACAGGAAAATGATGTTACATTTTTGGGGACTAATGAAGAAAAAATTGCAGAACCTCTTATGTACGAGATATGAGAATCTCCCATCGGCAGTGATTGTACGATTACTGTTCCTAACGGAGTTGTAAATGTGAATGGAAATGCCATCGTTACGGCTGCTGATCTGGCTGGTACCAACGGAGTAATCCACATCACAGACAGTGTGCTAACACCATGATCCAATAATTATAGATCTCCAAAGGTCAGCCATGGTATACAATATGAAAAAAGGCAGAGGTTGGTATTATTCCCTTTTTAATGTGAGGTCTGGATAACGGTTATAGATATCATCTACTTCCTGCACCAATTCGCTGCACAGATGCATGATTGGAGTCGGGAATCTGTGAGATTCGTTTGATCCATTATGAAATAGACGGACAGGCACTGAGCAGAAGCAGGTTATGGGTGACCTCCATCCTTAAACGTACACCGTGCAGGGTCGCGTCGGAGTGACAGCACAAAGGGGAGAAAACAGGAAGTGTGGTTGCCCGACAGACTTCATATCTTTTTAAATTAACTGGATTTGGGATTAGAATCATCAAGAGTTAATACTCAGTCGCTGGTATCTTTCCACTCTCACGAAGCTTAGTCACAACTCTTTTAATTTCTTCCGGCTTTTGAGTTCCGATCAAAATCCGCCGACCATTTCGAAGCTCAATCTGCAATCCCATATTACCGGACACGTTATACGCCAAACCTGAAAATCCCCATCGAAGTCCCCAGCCACCATATTCAACGATTGGCCGATATTGGCGGACAACCGCAACTGAGACGTTATCCCAGGATATGTGGCGGGGAGATCTGTGAAAGGGAGCAAAGCGGTAAGTCAAGCCCTCTAAATCAATAACGGTGTCAAGCCTGGCATGCCATAACAGATACGATATCAGTACGACTAATGCAATGGAGACCGTTAATGAGATAAGCGTATCCGAATTGATCTCACTTTCAGGTCTCAATACATTTAAAATCAGGATTATAACCACCAGCGAAGGAATCCCTACAGCC
This sequence comes from Balneolales bacterium, assembly GCA_035266485.1. Classification (GTDB taxonomy): domain Bacteria; phylum Bacteroidota; class Rhodothermia; order Balneolales; family DATFMH01; genus DATFNI01. The sequence continues at coordinate 376 of DATFNI010000475.1, read as the reverse complement.
AGGCACCAAATCCACTTTTGACGGACTCGCTGGGTTTCCGTGAATAGTACTTTCGAATCATCATCTAGCGACATAACCGATCATTTACCTTGAAAGAGTTCATGATTTCAGGCCTCAACCTAGTAAAGAATTTGAAATATCACACTATTATTGGCTGAGGAATTTTACCTGTTCTATAGCCGCATCTTTATGTTCCGGAACCAACGAAGTTTGCAAAATGTTTAACCATTCGAAGTTTCGGATGACCGAATCTTTTTTATCAAGTCATAATATGTTGGCTATCTCGTTTTAGAAGGCTTTGCAAAACCGTTCTTTTAAATGATATGTGACTAAAATAATTTCAACTCACTTGTCATGAAAACAACTGATATTCATT